>JAEZAM010000005.1 GCA_023430465.1 Bacteroidota bacterium
CCCCAGTCCCCAGCCCACCGTATCTCTTTTTCCTTTAATTTCGCTCTTTAATGCAACTATCCACTCGTCATCTCCTGGGCATTAAAGACCTCACACCGGATGATATATCCCTCATCCTGCAAACCGCAGGTCAGTTCAAAGAAGTTTTACAACGTCCCGTCAAGAAGGTTCCGTCACTACGAGATGTAGTAGTGGTCAATCTTTTTTTTGAAAATTCCACCCGCACCCGCATATCATTCGAACTGGCCGAGAAGCGGCTGTCGGCCGATACTGTCAATTTCACTGCTTCTGCATCTTCTGTTTCCAAGGGAGAAACGCTGTTGGATACGGTGAACAACATCCTGTCGATGAAAGTGGACATGGTGGTGATGCGCCACAGTGCCAGCGGGGCACCGCATTTTCTGGCGCAGCATATTCCCGCTGCGATCATCAACGCCGGTGATGGGATAAATGAGCATCCCACCCAGGGCTTGCTGGATGCGTTCTCTATCCAGGAAAAAACTGGTGGCCTGGCCGGGAGAAAAGTAGCGATCATCGGCGATATCATGCACAGCCGTGTGGCACTGAGTAATATTTATTTATTGAAAAAAATGGGAGCCGAGGTGACCGTGTGCGGACCGCCCACCCTGATCCCCAAACATATCCGCGATGCCATGGGCGTCAATGTAAGTTATGACCTGAGGGAGACGCTCAACTGGTGTGATGTGGCGAACGTGCTGCGCATACAACTGGAGCGCCAGAACCAGGTGCTGTTTTCCTCGTTGCGGGAATACAACCTGGCCTATGGTATTTCACGAAAGATGCTTGACAGCCTGCACAAGGACATTGTGATCATGCATCCCGGCCCGATCAACCGCGGCGTGGAGCTTGACAGCGATGTAGCTGACAGCAAACAATCAATTATCTTGCAGCAGGTGGAGAATGGTGTTGCCGTTCGCATGGCCGTTCTGTATCTTCTGTCAAACCCGCAAAACTAACCCGCGGCGCTATGCGCCGCAATCCAGAACTTTGCTTATGCGCATATGCCTGTTTCCCGGAACTTTTGACCCTGTCACGCTTGGCCATGTGGACATCATCAACAGGGCCATTCCTCTATTCGATCAGATCGTGATCGGTGTCGGATTGAATGCAGCCAAGCAGCCTATGTTCAGTGCCGAACAACGGCTTCAATGGATCAATGAGATCTATGCAGATCAGCCAAAGGTAAGTGGCGCAGTGTATGAGGGATTGACGATTAATTTCTGCAAGGAAATCAAGGCCAAATTCATACTGCGTGGTATTCGCTACGTCAGTGATTTTGAATATGAGAAAACAATAGCCGATGCCAACCGGACGCTTGATCCTTCGATCGAGACCATCTTTCTCACCGGGGAGCCTAAATATACATCTGTCGCCTCGACGATTGTCCGCGACATCATCCGCAACGGCGGCGATGCCCGCCTGTTTTTGCCCGAAGCGGTTTATCATTCATTGCCAAAAATCTAAGCTATGTCGATCTGGTTTGATAAGAATCTCCGCCTGGAAATGATTGCGCCGCTTGGCGCCAACACCATCAGCGAGCATCTCGGTATAGAGTGGGTCGAGATCGGGGATGATTATATCAAGGCGAAAATGCCCGTGGATAACCGTACGAAACAGCCCTACGGACTATTGCATGGAGGTGCTTCCTGTGTATTGGCGGAGACGATCGGCAGTGTCGCGTCCAGCATGGTGGTGGATCATGAACGTTTTGCCTGTGTGGGCCTCGAGATAAATGCCAATCATATTCGCAGCGCCCGGGAAGGATATGTGACCGGCGTGGCGAGTCCGTTGCATGTCGGTGCTAATACACACGTTTGGGACGTGCGGATATATGATGATAACGGAAAGATGATATGTGTGAGTCGCCTTACTGTTGCGGTCATTCCCAGGAAAGAATCATTTCGCCAGCCCAGCCTTTAATACGTCTGCCACTGAAGGAAAACAGTTGGCCATGTAGGGTGTAAGTCCGCCGGGTGACACCCATTCGATTTGCTCAATGTCTTCTTCGGTTTGCGGGACCGGTTTCTCGGAACCGGTGTATTTCATGTTGTACCAATGTGATTCCTTGAGAATAAATTTAGTTCCCTGGTGATACGTGTGCCAGGTCACCATCAGGGGCGATACAAGATCGAGACTGGTAAGTCCCGTTTCTTCGCGTACTTCGCGCAGCGCACATTCTTCAATGGATTCTCCGTCATCCAGCTTGCCTTTCGGCAGGTCCCATGAACCCCGGCGGAAGATGAGCAGGAATTCCCCGTCAGCATTGACCACCAGGCCTCCACCGGCTTTGATGATCTCAAATTTTTTGAAAAATTGTTTTTTCAATTCTTCGAGGTCGGGATGCAAAAACACGCCGGCGTGCACCTTTTCCAGTTGCAGCTCATGGATCATTGCTTTGACGGTATGCGTGTTGAGTTCGTCGATGAACACCGCATCGTCGTGATGAACGTAGGGTTCTATCTCCGGGTCGATCTTATCGCAGAGAAAAAGCGGGGTCTGGTTGAAGTAGATTTTGATATGCATGTTGGTAAAATCGGGGGTGAAAATAGCTAATCCGGTTGAACTTGCTTTCGCTTCCGGGTGCTTACCTTCGCGGCATGACGGACGCAAAAGCAGTAGCAGAAAAATTATTGCAGGTAAACGCGGTGAAATTGAACAGCCGAGAGCCATTTACCTGGGCAAGCGGATGGAAAAGCCCGATCTATTGTGACAACCGCCGGGTGTTGTCGTTTCCTTTTGTACGGGACTATATCAAGTCGGAGATGTGCAACGTGGTATTCAACCGGTTTCCGGAGGCCGAGATGCTTGCAGGAGTTGCTACGGCAGGCATTGCCTGGGGGGCGATGGCAGCAGACCAGTTGAAGCTGCCTTATATGTATGTAAGGCCGAAGCCCAAAGAACATGGGTTAGGGAACCAGATCGAGGGATTTTATGAGAAGCGTGCGAAGGTGGTGGTGATCGAGGACCTTATCTCGACCGGTAAAAGCAGCCTGCAGGTGGTGGATGTGTTGAGGGCCGCAGGCGTGGAGGTGTTGGGAATGGTGTCGATCTTCACCTATGGGTTTGAGGCGGCAAGGGCGGCATTCGAGCAATATGGTCTTACGTATGTATCCCTGACGGATTATGGCACCCTGATCAGCCTGGCTATTGAGAATGGGCAGGTGCCGGCAGGGGAGCAGGAGGTTTTGTTAAATTGGCAGGCCAACCCTTCCGGATGGACAGGAGTTTTGTAATTTGTCGACAAATTTATTCCATGAGATACCTCTTCGTTACCCTGTTGATACTTGGTGGTTTTGGGTTTTCAGCGTCTGCCCAGACCAAGGCGCTTGTTACAGCAAAGATCAGCACGCCGAATGTGCTGTGCGGTGAATGTGAGAAGCGGTTGCATACTTACCTGGACAGGTACGACGGGATACAGAGTTTAAAGTTTAATACCCGTCGTGGTGAGATCACGGTGAAATATTTGACGGATCGCACGAATATCGAGGAGATAAAGACAGCAATTGCAAATACGGGGTATGATGCGGACGATGTTCCAGCGGATGAGGGGGCGTATAAACGTCTCCCGAAAACGTGTAAAAAGGCGGCAGATGGGGGTGGGCATCCTGTGCCGAAGGTGACGCCGCCGGCCCCCGCGCAGTAAAAAGGTTGTCAACCTTTTAAAGGTTGACAACCTTTATAAGAACGGCAATTTTCGGCAAGTTACTCCGTGGAAAACAACTTCGAAATATCCTGTTTTCCCTGATATCTCAGCGGAACCGTACGGAAGAACCCGCTTTTTCCCACTCTGGCCGAGCCCTCCAACCTGATCAGCACTTCCGGATTTAATAGCGCCGTCAACGAATTCCTCAATAGCTTCTTCATGTCTACCTGCATCCGCACCGGCACCAAAAACTCCGCATTCGCCGGTACACTCACCGCACTATCCACGACAAAATGACCTAAATACGTTGTGTCCATCCACGCATCTCCCGAGGCAGAACGGATCTCCGCCCGCGAGTTATTGGGGTTCATGTAACGCATATCCAGTTTCACCTCCGACGTATTACCTCCCACACGACCGACCTTTACGTTCTCTATTCCCTGAAACTCGGGATCCCTGAACTTTTTGCACGATGCCAATGCCAGCATCAGTCCCACTACCAGTATTGCATTTCTCATACACTGAAATTAGGTGCATTTTCCGTTGGGCACCTGTTAAAATACCTGCAACCTCTTCGGGCCAAATACTGTCTCTCCGATATGGACTGATTTTTGGGCCATAAAACAACGATTTTACCGTTATTTGTTATGCAAACTCCTCCTATGCGAAGCATCCTGTTTCTCTCCTTCCTTTTCCTCGCCTTCCAGTCTGAGGCGCAATGGAAAGATTACATCATAAGCGTTCGTGGAGACACCCTCAACCGGGTGGATCTCAAAGGCCGGAAGCAGGGCCCCTGGGTGATCCGCGCTGAAGCCTTGCGTGGGGAGCCCGGTTATGACGAACAGGGCTATTTCGTAGATGACAAGAAAGACGGGCCCTGGAAACGATTCTCCCTGATGGGTGATAAGATCGCTGAAGAAAATTACCGCTGGGGCAGCCTGGACGGCAAAGCCCGCTATTATAACCGCACAGGCGGACTGATCCGCGAAGAAAACTGGCGCGCTGTAGATCCCAATAAAACCATGGACACCGTGGATGTTGTTGATGTGAATGATCCTTCGAGGGTGATCGACCGGGTAGTGGTGAAGCTTGAAGGCCAAACCATGAAGCATGGCACCTGGACCTACTATGATCCTGAATGGGGGACCGTGGAACGTACGGAGAATTACTGGATGGATAAGATCAGAACCGGCGATGGTGTTCCCGGTTCGGAAGAAGAATTACTCGCACCGATTGATATCAATAAGCCGTATAAGCCCAAGACTGACAGTGTGGGCAACAAAGCGGTCGTGAAACCGAAAGCCATCCAGGATTATGAGAAGAAAAACTCCGGCAAGAAAAAGATCAAGGCGCGGGACGGTAGTACCGGTTATTAGTTCCTGGTCATAGCCTTTTGAAAAAATCTGCTGAAGAACAGTAGTTGAAAGGGAACGGCTGTTTCCCAATACTCCCAATTGTGTTTTCCGGGGCGTTCGATGTAGTCGTGTGGCACTTTCATTGCGACAAGTTTCTGATGTAACGCCTGGTTGTCGGCGAAGAAAAAATCATCCAGTCCGCAATCGATCAGCATGGCCAGGCTGTCCGGCTTTATCTTTTCAACAAGGTTGATGACTGAATAATTCTTCCAGTTGGTGGAATGCCGGATCGTGTCACCCAGCCGCTGTGCTATATCATATTTCTTTTTCAACCCAGACAGATCCACACCACCACTCATGCTGCCGCACGCACCAAATACCCCCGGATGCCGCCATGCGAGAAACAATGCTCCATGCCCTCCCATGCTAAGGCCTGTGATTGCCCGGCCCTGTCTTGTGGGGATTGTCCTGTAGTGTGCATCTATATAGGCCGGAACTTCTCTGGCGATATAAGTTTCGTATCGCATGCTGCTGTCCACCGGGCTGTCAAAATACCAACTGCTGTAGTCGCCGTCAGGGCAGACGATCATGACACGATAGTCTTCAGCGTAGGTTACCAGCATGGGTACCTTTTTTATCCAGTTGTCATAACGGCCACTGTAACCATGCAGGAGGTACACCACGGGAAAGCCGTTGGATAGTTCACTCTTTCGAAGTGATGGCCGGATCACCACGCACCGTATATCTTTTTGCATGGCCGCGCTTCGAATGGTCACCGTATCCACCTGGCCGCTGGTTTGCAATACCAGCAACATCCCTATCAACATGCCTGCGAGCCGTATCATGAATGAGTGTTTATTTAAATCAAAATAATAAAAAAAAGCGCGGCAGTTGATCTGCCACGCTTAAACTTTTCTCAAAAAAGCAATCAGAACCCTTTCTTTTCTTTTGCTTTTTGCATCGGGTTGATGCCAGGTGCAGGCGTTACATTTTGTTTTTGCTTGAAGACCTGGAATTTGCTTGGTGGGGCGATGTTATTCCAACTGTTGTTTGATTCGTCGATATCAGCGGTCTCTTTCATCGGGTCGAGCTTCACCGAAGCTACTTCCTTATCCTTGATGAAGGTCTTGATGATCTTCTTTTCATTGAGTCGCCACACCTGTGCGGGAATGCGATCGATCTCTTTCGTACCATCCTTATATGTCCACTCCACGATCACGGGCATCACAAGGCCGCCCTTGTTGCTTACGGTGATCTCGTAGGCATGCTTGTTCGCATATTTTTGTTTGCCTGCCGCATCCAGCGCTTCTGTCTGTGCTTTCACCTGAACGGGATATTTAGTTGAATCCCATTTCTCCATTTCACGGTCATATTTCCAGTAGAAATCGCGGAGGGTGGTGTCGCGGTCTGTTTCAAACACGATCTTCTTGTCCTCACGGTTACGGATCTTGGAGATATCCTCAAAGTCATTTACGATGGGTTTTGGCAAAGCGCGCATGACCGTGGTGTCACGCTGGGTAGGTACAGCGTTTACATCCGCCACGGCATGTCTTACTGTGTCAAGTGACATATCAACCGCATCAGTGCTGTAGAACCAGCCTCTCCAGAACCAATCCAGGTCTTCACCGCTCGCATCTTCGATGGTGCGGAAGAAGTCGGCAGGAGTTGGGCTTTTGAATGCCCAGCGGCGTGCGTATTCCTTGAACGCATAGTCAAACAGTTCTCTGCCCATCACTGTCTCACGAAGGATGTTCAAAGCAGTTGCCGGTTTGTCATAAGCGTTCGGGCCAAACTGTACAATGTTTTCGGAATTTGTCATGATCGGCTCGAGCTGGTCTTTCGGCAGCTTCATGTAATCCGTGATAGCCCAGGCCGGACCGCCATCGGAGGGGTATTTGTTGTCCCAGAGTTCCTGTGTGAGGTATTGCACATAGGAATTCAGCCCTTCATCCATCCAGCTCCACTGACGCTCATCGCTGTTTACGATCATGGGGAAGAAATTATGTCCCACTTCGTGAATGATCACCAGGATGGCTGCATTCTTATTCCCTTCTGTATAGCTTCCGTCTTTTTCAGCGCGGCCCGGGTTAAAACAGATCATCGGGTATTCCATACCATTCGCCGCTTCCACGCTCTGCGCTACGGGGTAAGGGTAAGGGATGGTGAAATCAGAATAAGTCTTGATGGTATGCGCTACGGCCTTTGTTGAATATTTGTTGTAGATGGGATAGGCTTCTTTTCCATAGAAGCTCATGCACATTACTTTCTTGCCTTCAACCATGGCAGGCATTGCATCCCATACAAATTTCCGGCTGCTGGTCCACGCAAAATCACGGACGTTATCAGCTTTGAATATCCAGGTCTTTTTGCCCGTGGCTTTTTTCTTTTCCGCTGCTTTTGCCTCGTCCAGGGTTACGATCTCTACCGGCTCTTTGGAAGTTTGCGCTTTTTGCCATCTTGTTTTTTGAGTAGGCGTAAGGTTGGCCATATAATTCTGGCATTCGCCTGTAGCACCTACTACGTGATCTGCAGGTACCGTCATCTGCACCTTGAAGTTCCCGAAGGAGAGGGTGAACTCCCCGCGACCCGTAAACTGGTGGTTTTGCCAGCCCTGGTCGTCGCTGTATTTACAGAGACGCGGATACCATTGTGCTATGGTGAAAAGGTGATTGCCATCTTCGGGGAAATATTCATATCCACCACGGGCACCGCCGAAACGCATGAAGTCCATCCGGTTCGCCAGTTTATAGTTCCAGTCGATGCTGAACACAAACCGCTGTCCGGGTTTCAATGGCGCGGGCAGTTCTACACGCATCATGGTTTTGTTGACAAGTGATTTCAATGGTTTGCCGGTTGCATCTACCAGTTTAGTGATGTTGAACCCGTAGCCATTGTCAGATTTCCTTTCTTCTGCCGCATTGAGCATATTGTCCGTAGCCTGGCGGGGAAGCTGGTTGTTGCTGCTCTGGTAGTTGGCATTGTTGACGGTACTGTGCTGGTTTTCGTCGAGCTGCAGCCAGAGGTAGGTGAGTACATCGGGCGAGTTGTTCAGGTAGGTGATCGTCTCACTTCCTTTCAGGGAAAGGTTCGTTTCATCGAGTTCACATTTGATATCGTAGTCCACGCGTTGCTGCCAGTACTTTGGTCCGGGAGCGCCGCTTGCCGTACGGTATTCGTTTGGTGTGGGCATGATCGTACCCAGTTGCTCAAACTTGTTGCCATGGTTTGAGTTGGGGTTGTTCTGTACATTCTGCGCGATCCCGGCAGAAGATACAGCCGTCAGGAGTAAAAACGGAATGACCTTTTTCATTTGATTGTGTTGTTTATTATGAAGGTATTCTTTCCAAAGTAATTTTCAGGGCAAGGCTGAAGACCGCGGCCGACAGGAAAATGACCCATTCCCGGCGACTTGCCTTTGCCACATTCACGACAAAATGGGCAAGTAGCAGGAGAACAAGAACCACGACGATCTGTCCTACTTCGAGTCCTACATTGAATCCCAGCAGCGGCCAGACGATTTCCTGGTCGCGGGCGAGCATATCACGGATGATATTGGCGAAGCCCATACCATGGATCAAACCAAAGAAAAGGGCCAGGAAATAATTTATCCGGATCGATCTCGGCGTGAATTTTTTCTGAAACAGGTTGGCAAAAGCGGTGATCACAATGGTCAGGGGTATCAGAAACTCCACCCAGGCCGTCGGAAACCGCACCACGTTCATCACACTCAACGCCAGCGTCAGTGAGTGGCCAATGGTGAACGCTGTCACCAGTATAAGCACCTGTTTCCAGTCTTTGAGGAGGTAAATTGCACACAGCGCCGCAATGAATAACTGGTGGTCGAGGGCATCAAGGCTGATGATATGCTCCCATCCCAGGCTGAAATAAAGGCCGAAATCTCCCATGTAGAGCTAGTAGTGTTTTGTTAGAGCCAACCGGCGCGGCAATTTCTCCGTCAGGTATTTGTCCGCCATCAAAATAAGCCAGAGTTTTGTATACAGAAAAATTATTCTTTCAATGGTGTCATCGTTGTATAAATGGTCGCTGGTGATCACAGCATTTCTACTTATTTCCGCGTATCGCCCGGCGCCAGCACACCCGTTGCACCTGAGCGTGGTGGAGGTAAACCACAATGCTGCGGAAAAAACCCTGGAGATCAGTTGCAAGATATTCACTGATGATTTCGAAAGGATTCTTGCAAAGAATTATAAGACCAGGGTTGATCTCATTACGCCTGCTGACCGGCAGGCGATGGATAAACTGGTTAGCGATTACATATTTCGGCACCTCAGCATCAGCGCGGATGGAAAGCCGCAGCAACTTTCTTACCTGGGGTTTGAGCGGGAGAACGAGGTGATCTATAGTTATGTCCAGGTGGAAAATATACCGGCCGTATCGAAGATCGACCTGGTGAATACCCTGATGCATGATATGTTTGATGACCAGATCAACATGATGCATGTGATCGTGGGAGGGAAGCGGAAGTCATCGAAACTGGATTACCCGGGGAGCAGGTGGAGTGTGGCGTTCTGATTTCACGCAAAGAGGTCTCGCATCTCATATCTCGCATCCCGACTTAAGGGCCCTTCGACCCTTCGGCAGGCTCACTTCGACAGGCTCAGTGCAAGCAGGGCAAGTATGTGCCTTCGCTGCGCTCATGCACTACCCAGGGACCGGGCGTACCTGTTCAATTAAAAATTAAAAATGAAAAATTAAAAAGCAACTCGCTCTCTTTCTCGCTCTTAGTGAGCAAGCACCCAGCACCTTTCGACAGGCTCAGGGGAAGTCCAGCATCCAGTATCCAGCATCCAGCATCCAGTATCCAGCATCCAGTATCCAGCATCCAGCATCACGCCTCTTCTTCCATCTCGTCTCTCAGCGCTTTGCTGATGCGAACGAGTACTTTGTCGATCCGGTGGCTGTCCATGTCGATGATCTCAATGTTGAAACCTTTCCATTCCAGTGTATCGCCGGTATGGGGGATACGTTCGAGGCGATGAAGTATGAAACCTGCCAGTGTATCGAATTCCTGCTCGCCTTCATTCATCCACTCCGTTTTTTCAAACTTTGTCAGGAAGTCGTAGAACGGTATCTGCGCATCCACGAGGTAGCTGCCATCTTCCCGTTCTGTGATCTCATAATCGAGCAGATCGGGTTGGGGCATGTCCCCGATGATGGCTTCAAGGATATCATTGAGCGTGATCATCCCGAGAATGGAACCATATTCGTCCACGATGAAGCAGGAGTGAAGCTGCGATTCCTTGAAGCGCTCCATCACCTGGAAGGCTGTATTATTTTCCGGTACAAAAAGGGCGGGGCGCATAAGATCCTTGAACAGCGTGTCATCCGGGCTTACATAAAGGTCTTTGATGGAGATCACCCCCTTGATGTTGTCGATGGTAGAATCGCAAATCGGGTAAATCGAATGAGGCTCACTGTTGATCTTTTCCTTGATGGTTTCTTCCGAGTCGTCGAGATTGAACCAGATGATATCACTCCGGTGTGTCATGAGGGAAGTGATATTCCTGTCGGACAGGTGAAACACCCGCTCGATGATCTCCTGTTCTGTTTCCTCGATCGTTCCCTGTTCTGTTCCTTCACTGATAATCGCTTTGATCTCTTCCTCCGTTACCTGGTTATCGTTTTGTTTGATGCCAAATATCTTGACGATGAGGTTGCTTGATTTGCTAAGCAGCCAGATAAACGGGTGGGTGACGAGGCTGATCAGTCGCATCGGAGCGGCGGCGGCCTTGGCGATCATCTCGGGGCGGGACAATCCCAGTCTTTTAGGCACCAGTTCTCCAAAGATGATGCTGAAGAATGTGATGACGATTACGACGCAGGTGGTGGCGATCTCATCGGAGTAGTTGACAAGTGCCGGCCATTGTTTCAGCCATTCTGCAAAATCATCCGTGAGTTTCTCACCGGAGTAAATACCGGTTAAGAGGGTGATCACAGTGATACCCATTTGCACGGTGGAAAGGAAGGTTTCGGGCTTGTTCGCCAGCCCCAGGGCTTCACGGGCTTTTTTATCTCCTTTATTGGCCTGGGCTTCGAGGCGGGACTTCCTGGCGGATACCAGCGCAATTTCTGCCATGGAAAATAGACCGTTCAGCAATATCAGTCCTGCCAATATAAAAATTTCCATCAAGAGGAATACGTTGGTTGGTTATCGAAGATAGCGATTCCGTATCGCTTATTAAAGAATGTACCGGTGAGTACACCAAAGATCAGGCCCAGCATCGCGCCGCCGAGGATATCGAAGGGATAATGAATGCCCACATACACCTGGGCCAGCGATACCAGTGCGGCCCATACAAATCCCACAAATGCCCATTTCCCCAGCCAGTGCCGGGTGGTGATATAAAAAAAGGTAGCCATGCCGAAATGATTGGCCGCATGATTGGAGGTAAAACTATAGCCGGTGGAACAATTCACCAGCAGCCTTACCTGCGAATAAAAGTCGATATCGTTGCAGGGCCGGGCGCGCATCACCCCATGTTTGAACAGATAGGTGCCCGTCATATCGGTCATAGCGATCGTGGCAAAGAAGAACAACAACCACCAGGCGCCGCGGGCGCGAAAATTCAGCAGCGCAAATACGATCAGGAAAAGGTACAACGGCATCCAGTGCGTCGAATTCCGCAGAAATGGCATCACCTCATCAAATACAGGATTAGCAAGGCCGGAATTGATCTTTATAAACAGCCATTGATCCGCCTCAACCAGTTTTTGCCAGAATGTGGATTGCAGGAGAAAAATCATTGTTGCAAAAATACCGATTGCCTGCCAATCATGAAGTTTAACAGCGGCTATCTTGTGATATCCGGTTAAATTGTATTGCTTTGCAGACTCTCATCAAAATATACTACCGGAAATTCACATGCTGACGAGGTATAAAATACCTAAAACTCTGATCTGGATCATTCACCTGTTCCTGATCTTCTTTGTGATCTTCACCATCTTCAGGTTTGCCACCTTCTTTGCCTTCAAGCCAGCGCACCTCTCGTTCTCCGATATGATCCCGTCATTCCTGATGGGCATTCAATACGACCTGCGTTGGATCGCCATTATCCTGATGCCGGTGGTGCTGCTGAGTATGTCACCGCGGTTCTCACCATTTTATTCAGCATCCAATAAAAAATGGTGGACATGGTACCTTGCCGCCGTGACATTCATTGTGTTCTTTTTCTTTGCTGCAGATTTTGGGAGTTTTTCCTATAATCAGACCCGGCTGGATGCCGGCGCCATGAATTTCGTCGAGGATCCCGGCATTTCCCTTCAGATGATGTGGCAAACCTATCCATTGTTCTGGATGGTGCTTGGACTAATGGTTGCCGTTTTCCTGTTTCGCTGGATGTATCATAAAAGCCATTGGCGCGTGATTGCACAGACGGATGGACTGAAGATACCCTACAGGAGAAAATTCTTTGTTGCAGCGGCTGTGCTGCTGACGGTCTTCATCTATGGCCGGTTTGGGACAACGCCGCTGACATGGAAGCAGTGTTTTGTTTTCCAGGATAATTTCAAATCCTATCTCGCGCTGAATCCGCTGCAGAATTTCTTCACGACGCTGAAGCTTCGCAAGCCCGAGTTCAATGAGCAAAAGGCCAGGGATGCTTTTCCACTGATGGCAGAATGGATGCAATTGCCTGATCCTGGTAATTTCAATTACAGACGGGTGGTGGTACCCGGCAGCCAGGCGCTGGAAAGCCGGCCCAACGTGGTTTTGGTCATGTGTGAATCGTTCAGCATGTACAAGAGCACCATGAGCGGCAATCCGCTGAACACCACGCCATTCTTCGATTCCATCAGCCGGCAGGGTATATTTTTTGAAAAGTGTTTTTCCCCGCATTTCTCTACTGCCCGTGGCCTGTTTGCGATCATCACCGGAATACCCGATGCACAACTGTTCAAGTTTTCCACGCGAAATCCGCTGGCGATCCGGCAACATACCATCATCGATAATTTCGAAGGGTATAGTAAACATTATTTCCTCGGCGGTAACCCTGAGTTCAACAATTTCGCCGGGCTGTTACAAAACATCGACAGCCTGCAGGTGCATGCGGAAGGAAGCTTCAAATCTCCACCCATCAATGTGTGGGGGATATCGGACAAGGACCTGTTCCTTGAGGCAAACGCTGTGTTCAGGAAAGAAAAACGTCCTTTCTTTTCCATCATTCAGACATCGGATAACCACCGGCCTTATATGATCCCCGAAGGAGATACCGCTGAGTTCCGGATCAAGTCAGTTGATGAAGAGGAGCTGAGAAAATACGGGTTCGAATCACTGGCTGAATACAATACTTTTCGCTACGCTGATTTTTGTATTCAGAAATTCATGGAAGCAGCTTCCAAAGAGGAATATTTTCACAACACCATCTTTGTGTTCATCGGTGATCATGGTGTGGCCGGTAATGCAACAGAGATGTATCCTGCTGCATGGACGGATCAGCGACTGACGGACGAGCATGTGCCGTTACTTTTTTACGCACCTTACCTGCTGCAGCCACAACGCAGGCCGGAAGTGGTCTCACAGATCGATGTGTTGCCAACCATAGCCGGCATGGTGCAGCAGCCATATGTCAATACGACCCTCGGCCGGGATCTGCTTGACCCTGCCAAAAAGAATAACTACGCATTTATTACTAATACGGCGGGCAAGATAGGCATGGTTACGGATGATTTTTATTTTATCCATAACCTGAACTTCCCCGACCAACAAATGGTACCTGTGCGCTACACGGACAGATCCTACTCACGTCAAAGCCGGGACTCGGTGCAGCAGAAATTATCGGCGTTCACCAATGCTTTTTTTGAAACCGCGCGTTACCTGATCATGAATAACCAGAAAGACTGACTACGCGCCTGGCCGCATGGCAGTGATGATCAGCCTTGGCATGGTTCGGAGATGATAGTGGCCAAGGTCATGATTCCCATAAACGTCCAGCAACTTCAGACCCTGGTAACTGAGCATATCATTGAAATCCCCGAGGGTTAGTTTTGTTACGGTTTCTAGAAACGTTTCCGGGATGGGTGCGGAGCGCTCCCTGACAGTGATGCGGTGATGAAAAGAATTATCGTCATCCCACCGGTGAATCTCAAAGTTGACGTGCTGGTTGTCGATCACTTCATTGTGTACCAGGTTTTCTTCGGTGAAATGAACATTCGGCATATCGATGATCAGCCTGCCGCCCGGCTTGAGGCTGGATGCAAGCGTACGCATGATGTCATCATGTTCGCGGCGTGTCTTGTACAGTCCGAAGGCAGGGAAGGCGACGAAAGCCAGGTCGAAATACCCACCACGGAGCGGTAAGCGCATATCATGAATAAAATATTCGGGATTGTTGCCCCCATAGCTGACGGCCGCATCGATGTTGGCCGCTTTCCTGTCGACAGCAGTCACCTCGAAGCCCCTCGCGGCAAGTTCCCGGCTCAACTCGCCTTTGCCGCAGCCGACGTGCAACAACCTTGAGCCGCCGGCTAATTGCCAGGGCCTGGTAATCGTCTGCAGGAATGAAGCAGTCTCTTGCACCCGGTCCGGCTGGTAAAGCTGGTCATAAAAAGGGGAATCGATCCATCCGGCGTCCGTTTGCGTTGAAGTCATAGCGATGTTTGGACAAATGTAAGGAGGCAATCACAATCCGGTGACCCGAAAACCGTATTTTTGCTGTCCGCACCTTAGCAGGAAATACGGTAATCCGCCTCGGGGGTGAACAGCTTTTAACAAAAACACCTTTCAACTATTTTATTGTGGCATTGATCAAGAGTATATCCGGAATCAGGGGAACTATCGGTGGGCAACCTGGTGAAAACCTGACTCCGCTTGATATTGTGAAATTCACAGCAGCCTACGGCACTATCATTTCAAAGGACAAAAAGAACCCAACGATCATCGTAGGCCGTGACGGCCGGATCAGTGGCGAGATGGTACGGAACATTGTTGTCAGTACCCTGAGTTCACTTGGTATCAATGTAATCGACCTGGGTCTGTCCACAACACCCACGGTTGAAGTGGCCGTAAAATGGGCGGGTGCCACAGGCGGCATCATTCTTACTGCCAGCCATAATCCAAAGGAATGGAATGCGCTCAAACTGCTGAATGACGAGGGTGAATTCATCTCTGCCGATAAAGGCCAGGAAGTGCTGGAGCTCGCTGCGCGTGAGGATTTCTCCTTTGTTCCTGTCGACAAACTGGGAACGATCACACAGGATGACAGCTACATGGAAAAACACATCAACGCCATTCTTGAATATCCCCTGGTAAACGTGGAAGCCATACGCCGGAAAAAACTGAAGGTGGTGGTAGATGCAGTTAATTCAACCGGCGCCACCTTTGTGCCCGCCTTGTTAAAGGCGTTGGGTGTTGAACAGATCATCGTACTGAACGAAGAGGTCAATGGCCGGTTTGCACATAATCCTGAGCCTTTGCCCGAGCACCTGACACAGCTCAGCAATGAGGTGGTGAAACAAAATGCCGATCTCGGTATTGCGGTGGATCCTGATGTGGACAGGCTTTGCTTTGTGAATGAAGACGGCAGCATGTTTGGTGAAGAATACACGCTTGTTGCAGTAGCGGATTATATTCTCCGCCAGCGTCCGGGTAATACTGTGAGCAACATGAGCAGCACCAAGGCTTTGAAAGAAATTACACTGAAGCATGGCGGCGAATATCACCCGTCAGCAGTAGGAGAGGTGAATGTGGTGAAACGAATGAAAGAGACCAACGCAGTGATCGGTGGCGAAGGAAATGGCGGCATCATTGTACCCGATTTTCATTACGGACGGGATGCACTCATCGGGATCGCGTTATTCCTGAGTCACCTGGCCAATCATAAGAATGGTATTAAATCCCTGCGCTCAAACTATCCTGACTATTTTATTTCCAAGAATAAGATCGAACTGGGCAAATCCATCGATGTGAAATCCGTGTTTGAAAAAATCCGGGAGAAGTACCAGAAGAACCCGATCAACACCGAAGATGGCCTGAAGATCGAGTTTGATAACGACTGGGTGCATCTGCGGACCTCGAACACTGAACCGATCATCCGCATATACGCAGAAAGCGATTTTGAGTCGAAAGCAAATAACATTGCTACGCGATTGATGCAGGATATTAAGGAGTTTGTATAGAAATCTTTGCGTCTTTGCGTGAAATTTTCTCGCAAAGACGCAAAGCATTTGAAGTACGCAAAGAGTTTGGCAGGTTAGATCACTTTATCCAATGTAATCGGTAGTTCCCTTACCCGTTTTCCCGTAGCATTATACACCGCATTGGCCACTGCACCCGCGAACCCGATCAGCGCGATCTCGCCCATCCCTTTTGCCCCCATCGGGTTGATGATGGGATCAGGCTTATTGACAAAATAAGCTTCGATGCGAGGCACATCAGCATTGACGGGTACATGGTAGTCGGCAAAATTATTATTTACATAGCGGCCATAGCGGTGATCGATCACTGTTTCTTCCATGAGTGCCATCCCAATTCCTCCCACTACACCGCCGATCATCTGGCTCCGCGCTGTTTTCTCGCTGACTATCTTGCCGGCATCACCCACCGTGACCACCTCTTTTACCCGGATCACCCCCGTAGTTGGGTGAACATGCACCTTGGTGAAATGAACTGAATAGGAGTACATGGAATACTTTCGTTGCTCAGGTCCGCCGCGGGATTCTTTGGTCGTTTCGATAGACGCCTGGCCATTCTTCTTCAACAGTTCTGTGAAAGTGATACGGGCATTTGTGTTGCTGCGAAGAGAAACGCTGTTTTCAGTGAACACGGCGTCCTCCATTTTTGCATCACGGAATGATGCTTCCGATTTTGCTGCCAATGCAAGTAATTGCTCGCGGATATAGGTGCAGACCTCATGGACAGCCGAACCCAGGGATGATGTGGTAGCTGAACCGCCCTGCGTGGGTCCCGGAGGCAACGCGGTGCTGCCAAGTTCAAATTTTATGGATGACGTCGGAAGGCCCAGGCGCTCCTGCGCGATCATAACCATTGCAGTGGCCGTACCGGGACCCATATCGCTGACGGCGCTTTGCAGCACCAGCTTGCCTTCGGCATTGAGTTCGCCACGTACAGACGCGACCCACCGCAATGCACTGAATACACCGCCGCCCATCCCATAGCCACAGAGCATACCCTCTTCTTTTAATGTGCCGGGCTTTGTTGGCCGCTTGCTCCAGCCGATCTTTTCCTTTCCGACCTCATAACATTCCTTCAGAAATTTACTTGACCACGGCAGGTTTCTCTCGGGATCGGTATCTGCGTGATTGATGATGCGCAATTCTACGGGATCGATTCCCAGCTTGTAAGAAAGCTCATCCAGCGCTGACTCGAGCGCAAAACATCCGGTTGCTTCCCCCGGCCCGCGCATCCATATCGGAGTATTGACATCCAATGGGAGCAGTTTGTAATCGGTGTTCACATTGGGACAGGCATACAGGAACTTTGTTGCATTAACAATGCCTTCCGTGAAATTTTCATACGACGAGGTCAGTGCGATGGCCTTATGGGTAATACCAACGAGTTTGCCATCAGTTGTTGCGCCAATACCAATCTCCTGGTGAGCTGCAGGGCGGTAACCAACCATGGTAAACATCTGGTCGCGCGAGAGAACTAATTTCACCGGCCGTTGTACCTGTTTTGCGGCAATGACCGCTGCAATCTCATGTGGCCATACACGCAGCGCACTCCCGAAAGCGCCTCCCACGTTTTCCGCGATTACTTTGATATTCTCCGGCGGTAATTGGAATGCGTTCACCAGGGTGTTGCGCGTATCTCCGGGTCCCTGTGTTTTATCATAAACCGTCAGCCTGTCAGCGGCTTCCCAATGAGCGATGATCGCGTGTAACTCCATCGGGTTATGTGTCTCAATGGGCATGATGTAGGTCGCTTCCACCTGTACTGGTGCTGTCTTGTATGCCTCGGCCTGACCCCGCTTGTATTGTGCAGGAGGCCAGCCCGACTTCGGGGCAATGGCCTTATCGAGACTCTTGTTGAAATCTGTAGTATGAACCTTTCGGTCGTAACTGACGCGGACAAGCGAAGCCGCATGCACTGCCCGCTCAAAGGTGTCGGCAATGACTATTGCGATTGGCTGACCATTCGAGTAAACCGTATCATCATGAAAAATCCGCAATCCTTCAACCGCGGCGCGTTCTCCCTCTTTGGGCTGAAGACCCGGCACCTTCGTGGCGTTCAAATGTGAGATTACGGCAAGCACACCGGGTAAAGCGGTGGCAGCTTTTGCATCGATGGTTTTGATCTTCCCGCTGGCGATCGTGCTTGTGACAAGCACACCGTAAGCCATTCCGGCAAGCTTGTGTTCGGCGGCATAGCGGGCGCGGCCTGTTACTTTATCGATGCCATCCACGCGATCCTCGGGATCCGCGATGAACTTATCTGTTATGTCAAAAAAGTTGTCCATAATGAGGTGTTGTCATTGTCAGGCCTGCGACTTCATGCAGTTTTCGAGTGCTTCAATGATGGTTGCAGAGGCGAGTTGGATCTTGAAATTATTTTCACCATACCCTTTGGCGCCTTTGACGGCAATGCGTGCCGCTTCGGTGAAACTGGCTGTGGCAGCAGGTTTCCCCACCAGCGAGCGGGCTGCATCGACTGCCACCCAGGGTTTATGTGCTACGCCACCCAGCGCGAGCGTTGCTGAACGAATTGTATTCCCATCGAGTTCGAATGCAGCAGCGACAGACACCAGGGCGAAGGCATAGGAAGCGCGGTCACGTACCTTGAGGTAGTGCGCATGTGTATACCGGTTGTAAGGGATACGCACCTGGGTAATGATCTCACCCGGCTGCAGGTTATTATCTTTTTGCGGAGTTGTACCGGGAAGCCGATGAAACTCCCGGAAGGCCAGCTCTCGTTTTTTTGCGGCAGTTCTTAATTCAACTGTGCCATCCAATGCGGCAAGCGCAACGCACATATCGCTTGGATGAACGGCAATGCATTGCTCACTGGCACCGAAGATGGCATGCATGCGGTTGTAGCCTTTCAATGCGCCGCATCCACTGCCGGGCTGCCGTTTATTGCAGGGCATAACGGTATCGTAGAAATAGGTGCAGCGCGTACGCTGCATCATGTTTCCACCCACGGTGGCCATGTTACGCAATTGTGGCGAAGCACCAGCCCGCAGCGCCATGGCAAGTAATGGGAAGTCTTTGTTTACCGATTCATCATCAGCAACGACACTGTTCAGCGCCAGCGCGCCGATCTCCAGGTAGGTCTTCCCTGCGCGTTCGTTCTTTTTTATCTCTTTCAGTGAAATGCCATTGATATCGATCAGCCTTGGCGGTGCCGTAACGCCTCGCTTCATCAGGTCAACCAGGTTGGTGCCGCCGGCAATGAAGGCAGCACCCGGATTTTTACCAAGAACCTGCAGGGCTGCTTCTACAGAACTTACGCGGCTGTATTCAAAGTTGATCATATGGTCTGCCCTCCGTTTTTTACGTCCAGGATTGCGTCAACAATATTCGGATAAGCACCGCAGCGGCAGATATTGCCGCTCATGTACTCGCGCACTTCGGCAGCGCTGTTGGCATGCCCTTCCCGCACACAGGCAACCGCCGACATGATCTGGCCGGGAGTACAATAACCACATTGAAAACCATCATGACGGAGAAACGCTTCCTGCATCGGATGAAGCTGATCGCCTTTGGCCAGCCCTTCGATGGTCGTGATCTTGCGGCCGTTATCCATCACAGCGAGCGAAAGGCAGGAGTTGATCCGTTGTCCGTCCACATGCACGGTGCAGGCACCACATTGTCCATGATCACAGCCTTTTTTTGTGCCTGTAAGACCCAGTTGTTCCCGCAGTGCATCGAGAAGGGTTGTGCGTGGCTCCAGGGACAGCCTGTGCGGCGTACCGTTCACTTCCAGCAGGACGTCCTGTTTTTCAAAATACCCTGCAATCTTCTCGTCATTATCGGCCGCTTTTGTGAGAATGGGGGAACTGGCAGCCAGTGCGGCAACGGCGGCTGATTTTTTTAGAAAACCCCTTCGGCCATTATCCTGGTGGTCCGGCCTTTTGTCTGTGCTCATAAGGAAGTAGTTGGTGATCGTTCTCTTAAAGTTAAGTCCCGCAGCATTTCTAAAAAAAATAAACATTCGGTAGTCAATTATGTCATTATGGTACCTTTGCGCGACATTTCAACCAGGTAATTTATGATCACATCACAAGGATACGCAGCACACAGCAAGACAGATCAACTGAAACCATGGACCTTCGAGCGCAGGGATCCGGGTCCGGAAGATGTACAGATCGAGATACTTTACAGTGGCATTTGCCACTCTGATATCCACCAGGTCCGCGATGAATGGGGCGGCTCCATCTATCCGATGGTTCCGGGTCACGAGATCGTGGGAAAAGTGGTGGCCGTTGGCAATGCGGTGAAACGATTCAAAGCCGGGGATATCGCCGGTGTAGGGGTAATGGTGGATTCCTGTAAGAAATGCAGGAATTGCCAGCAGCACCTGGAGCAATATTGCGATGAAGGAATGACAGGAACATACAACAACCTGGAACGTGATGGTAAATCAATGGCGCAGGGCGGCTATGCCACTAATATAGTGACCAATGAGCGGTTCGTGTACAATGTTTCACCAAAGCTCGACCTGAAAGGCGTGGCGCCTTTACTTTGCGCGGGCATCACCACTTATTCACCGCTGCGTTACGCGGGTGTGAAGGAAGGGATGAAGGTAGGGGTGGTAGGTCTTGGAGGGCTTGGTCATCTCGGTGTGAAGTTCGCCGTTTCCTTCGGCGCCGAGGTAACACTGATCAGTACCTCGCCCTCCAAGAAAGAGGATGCTGCACGACTTGGTGCGCAAAAGTTCCTTCTGTCAAAGGATCGCGACCAGATGAAGGAATATGCAGGTTACTTCGATGTGATCCTGAACACTATTTCAGCGCCACACGACTACAATGCCTATTTGAAACTGCTGGATGTAAATGGCAAGATGCTCCTGGTAGGATTACCTCCGGAAGATCAAAAAGTAGCTGCCGGATTGCTGGTCAGTCGCCGCAGGGCCATCATTGGCTCGATGATCGGGGGAACTGCGGAAACCCAGGAAATGCTGGACTATTGTGCTGAAAAGAACATCGTTTCAGACGTAGAACTGATCGACGCGTCATACATCAATGAGGCGTATGAGCGGGTGATAAAAAGTGATGTGCGTTACAGGTTTGTGATTGATGCGAAGACGTTTGGGGAGAGGAAGTAAAAACTTGAAACTTAAAACTTAAAACTTGAAACTTATAACCTAAAAGTTACAAGCAAGGGTCTGAATCAATCATAAAAATTAAGAACTAAAATTAGGTTTTTCGTTTTGAGTGTTGCGTTTTGCGTTTTAAGTTATAAGTCTTGAGTTTTGCGTTTTTCGTTTTAAGTTTTTCTTTTAAATTATTCTGATGGACCGGATATATCTTGACAATGCAGCCACTACACCGCTTGATAAGGAAGTGCTTGATGCGATGTTGCCTTACATGACCACGCAATTTGGCAATCCGTCTTCGATTTATTCCTACGGTCGGGAATCGAGGCTGGCGATAGAAACTTCAAGGAAAACAGTAGCGCGCCTGCTGAATGCGCATCCCGGGGAAATTTTCTTTACTAGTGGCGGTACCGAGAGTAACAACACGGCCATCCTCTCATCGATCCGTGATCTGGGCTGCCGGCATATCATCACTTCTCCGATCGAGCACCATGCGGTGTTGCATACGGTGGAGCATTATGATTGTGAGGATGAGGTAACCAGCTCCTATGTGAAATTATCTTCCAAAGGGCAGGTAGATCTGGCCGATCTCGAAGCGCAACTGAGTACGCAAACAGTTCGGTGCCTCGTGTCGCTGATGCATGCCAATAATGAGATCGGCAACCTGCTTGATATAGATGCAGTCGGTGCCATTTGCAAGAAATACAATGCCATTTTTCATTCGGATTGTGTGCAGACGGTTGGCCATTATCCGCTGAACCTGCGCAACACACCGGTACACTTCATCAGTGGGGCAGGGCATAAATTCCATGGACCTAAGGGGGTGGGGATCCTTTATGTGAATGATAATATACGGATCAAGCCCTTCATCTTTGGTGGTGGGCAGGAGCGGAACATGCGTGCCGGCACCGAGAACCTGTACGGTATCGTCGGCTTCGCGCGGGCGCTGGAACTGGCCATGGAAAATTATGAGCGGGACAGTGCCTATATCCTTTCCCTGAAACAATACATGCGGGAAAAACTGGTTGCAGCGATCCCGGAAGCGATCTTCAATGGCGATGTTGATGGCAGAAGTCTTTACACAGTATTGAGTGTGGCATTTCCCAAAACGGAGAAGTCAGAGATGATCCTGTTCAACCTGGATATGGAACAGATCTGTGTATCTGGCGGAAGTGCCTGCAGCAGTGGCGCCGACCAGGGTTCGCATGTTATCCGGGCTATCAACAACAACCCTAATCTTGTTACGGTGCGCTTTTCTTTCTGCAAGTATAATACCCGCGAGGAGATAGATGTGGTGATTGAAAAACTGAAAAAGCTGATCTGATCAGAGATAGTACCAGGGGTTGCGGCGGGCAGCGGTGGTATAGCTGCGAATGTTTCTCCAGAATGCGAGGACCAGGTAGATGATGATCGGCGATCCCATGGTCAGCAATGAAGTGTAGATAAAATACTGGCGGATGCGGGAAGTGGCAATGCCCATCCTGTTACCGATAGCAGCGCAAACCCCGAAAGCATTCCATTCAACGAAATCCTTGAAGCGGTTCATACAGCTAATGTAAAAAAAATCCCGCGGGCTTCCATCCCTGCCGTAAAAATTTTGGCAATACCGGTATGCGGTGTTTTACGCCGTATAATCATATACGCTGATATTCAGCGGTTCCATGAATTATTCTTAATTTCGCGTAGTTTTTTAACCAAATCCCACAAAACTATAGCCCATGGTTTTTGATCTAGATCTCATCAGGAAATTATATGCGGAGATGCCGGCTAAAGTGGATGCAGCCAAATCACTGTTAGGCCGTCCGCTGACCCTGTCGGAAAAGATTTTGTATGCACACCTGTTCGGTTCCCTGCCGTCGGAACCCTATACCCGTGGGCGGGATTATGTAGACTTTGCACCGGATCGGGTGGCCATGCAGGATGCCACCGCGCAGATGGCGCTGCTGCAGTTCAGCACTGCCGGCCGCTCCAAAGTAGCCGTGCCTTCGACCGTTCACTGTGATCACCTGATCCAGGCCCGTCATGGCGCAGCGGAAGACCTTGCTATCGCAAATGAGACAAATAAGGAAGTCTATGATTTCCTGGCCTCTATTTCCAATAAATACGGCATCGGCTTCTGGAAACCCGGTGCCGGTATCATTCACCAGGTTGTGCTGGAAAACTATGCCTTCCCTGGTGGTATGATGATCGGAACTGACTCCCACACGCCCAACGCCGGCGGTCTCGGAATGGTCGCCATCGGAGTTGGCGGTGCTGATGCGGTGGATGTAATGGCTGGTCTTCCCTGGGAGCTGAAAATGCCCAAACTCATCGGCGTCAAGCTTACCGGTAAAATGAGCGGCTGGACTTCTGCCAAAGACGTGATCCTCTGGGTCGCAGGACAACTGACTGTAAAAGGCGGTACAGGAGCAATCGTTGAATACTTTGGCCCTGGCGCCGACAGCATGAGCGCTACGGGTAAAGCCACCGTATGTAACATGGGTGCTGAGATCGGCGCCACCTGTTCGCTGTTTTCCTATGATGAAAAAATGAGCAATTACCTGCGTGGTACCGGCCGGGAAGAAGTGGCGGTGCTGGCAGACGGTATCCGCAACTATCTCCGTCCTGACGACGAGGTGATTGCAGAGCCCGCAAAATATTACGACCAAGTGCTCGAACTTGATCTGACCACTTTGGAGCCTTACGTAAACGGACCATTTACGCCAGACCTCGCAACCCCCATATCGCAGATGGCAGCAGCGGTGAGGGAGAACAACTGGCCCGAGAAACTGGAGGTAGCCCTGATTGGTTCCTGCACCAACTCTTCTTATGAGGACATCAGCCGTTCCGCATCGATCGTGGAAAATGCAGTAAAAAAAGGACTTAAAGCAAATTCAGAATTTACGATTACACCGGGTTCTGAGTTAGTTCGTTATACTATTGAGCGCGACGGTTTCATCAACACTTTCGAAAAAGTCGGCGGTGTGGTACTTGCAAATGCCTGTGGGCCTTGTATCGGTCAATGGGCACGCCACATCGATGATCCTACCCGCAAGAATACCATCATTACCTCGTTCAACCGCAACTTTGCCAAACGCAATGATGGTCTCGCCTCTACACATGCCTTTGTGGCCAGTCCCGAGATCGTAACGGCTCTCGCCATTGCGGGAACCATCGCCTTCAATCCATTGACGGATAAACTGAAAAATGCGAACGGTGAGGAAGTTCTACTGGATGAGCCTACTGGCTGGGAATTACCACCCAAAGGTTTCGCGGTGGAGGATGCCGGCTACCAGGCACCTGCCGAAGATGGCAGCAATATTAAAGTGATCGTGAACCCTGACAGCGATCGTCTGCAGCTCCTGTCTGCTTTCCCGGCATGGGAGGGCACTGATCTGCTCAATCTCAAATTGCTGATCAAGGCGCGCGGTAAGTGTACTACGGACCATATTTCGATGGCAGGACCATGGTTGAAATACCGCGGGCACCTGGATAATATCAGCAACAACATGCTGATCGGGGCACTGAACTATTTCAACAATGAAACAGACAAGGTCAAGAACCAACTGACCGGTGAGTATGGACCAGTGCCAGCCACGGCCCGCGCTTACAAAGCAGCGAATATCGGCAGTGTGGTGGTTGGTGACGAAAACTATGGTGAAGGCAGCAGCCGCGAGCACGCTGCGATGGAGCCCCGTCACCTCGGTGTGCGTGCGATCATTGTCCGCAGCTTTGCCAGGATCCATGAGACCAATTTGAAAAAGCAGGGAATGCTGGCATTGACCTTTGCCGATAAAGCAGACTACGATAAAGTGCAGGAAGATGATAACATCGATATTGAAACCCTCACTTCATTCGCACCGGGCAAGCCGCTTCGTGTGGAACTCAATCATAGTGATGGAACAAAAGATGTGATCGAAGTGAATCACACCTATAATGAGCAACAGATAGAGTGGTTCAAGGCGGGTGGGGCGCTCAACGTGATCCGTTCGCAATTCGCAAAGTCAAATTCAAATTAAACCATAGCCCCGCTGCCGCGGGGCTTTTTTTGCCTGAAAGTGGTTTGCTGCTTTCATAACTGGAAGGAAGCGCGGAGTTCACAACCACCGGTATTGCCGCAGAGGAGCTCCATGTTGCCCTGAAAAAGCTCAAGCCGGCTTCGGATATTACGCAAGCCGGTGCCTTCTTTGTAGGTCGCGGGATCAAAACCCTTACCATCATCTTTGACCAGCACCTCAGCGCCATCATCCGCGACCGTAACAATGATCAGTACATTTGCCGCGTCCGCGTACTTGACAATATTGTTCAGTTGTTCCTGGATGATGCGGTAAACCATCAGCTTCTGTTCGTCCGTCAACTGTTCTTCGCTGTCCTGGTCGATCTGTATGGTAAAATGAATCTGCTTTACCTGCTTGAGATAATAAACAAGTAATTTGATTGCTTCCTTCAGGTTCTGGTCTTCAAACCGCGGTGGTTTCAGGTTGGCGGAGAGTTGGCGAATCTCGGTAACGGCAAGTTCGATCATCTCCTTGATCCTATCTGCCGTCTCGGGGATGTTTGCGCCAGGCTGACTCAGCAGGCCGGTATAAAGATTGGCGACGCTCAACACCTGGGCAATGTTGTCGTGCAACTCTTCAGCCCAGCGGTTCCGTTCTTTCTCTTCTGCTTCGATGATAGAATTGGCGATCAGCGTTTTTTGCCGTACCTGTTGCTGATGGTATTCGCGTTCGAGCTGGCGTAAACCGGTGAGATCCTGTATTGCGCCTATCACACTTTGCGCGCGCCCTTCATTGTCCTGGATCACATAAACGCTATGCAGGAGGTCTTTATAATTGCCTTCGGCGGTTTTGAAACGGTATTCTGCAATCCAGTACTGTTTGCCCGATAACCGGGCATTTTCAAAATGGGCAAGAACGCGTGTGCGGTCGTCCGGGTGAATTCCCTGTTCCCAGAACTTTCTTCCCTGCGGCTCCACCAGGTTAATGGTGCCGATCATGGACTTCATGTTATCATTGAACGTAACAGTATCACTGGCTACATCATACTCATAGATGCCTTCCTTTGTTGCAATGCCAATAGCTGAATTTTTTTTCAGTAGTATCCGGTGCTCATCCAGTGCATGCTGGATCTTCCTGTAAAACCCCCGGCTGACAAAATAGAGGAGGATAGTGGAACCTATCACAAATGCAAGACCTTTGTATTGCTCAAACCGACGAAGCTCGGTCGCGCTTCCACCGGAAAGTTGCTCGGCGATGTTGCCGGTGAACACAATCCAGACAACGCTGAAGATCAGGTAAACGACGCTCAACCTGGCTGAAACGGAAACCCTGGCTGCCATCATAAATAAGGTTTATTGAGGAATTACTTTATAAGTTAGTATTTATTTCAGCATTTTTCACAGGCGTTGGCTAATGAAACGGCAGAGCATCCCTCAAAAACTTTTCCCATGGGTCTTCCTGATAAGCCCTCGAACAAGCCCCGGAAACCACCTGCCAATGGCGACAAAGAGTTTCATGGCAACCGGATGACCTGTCATTCGCTGGATCATCCTGCCTGTCCTTAATCTTGCTCCAAACGTGCGAAGCCACTCATCACTGTAGCCATGCTCCATTTCCTCACGGCTGCAGGTACCTGACAGATACCTGTGCAGGTGATGCGCAGCGATCTTGCTGCTGTGAAGAGCCATACTCATTCCGTTTCCACAAAGCGGGGCGATCATACCTGCGGCATCTCCGGTCATCAGGATGTGCTCATGCACCCGTGATTTTTGTTCAAAGGAAACCTGTGCAATCGTCACCGGGTCGGCACTTACGCGGGTGGATGCATTGAAAGCGGCTGCCAGCCTAGGATTCAAGGCGAGAACATTCTTCTCCATCTCTTCGAGGTCGCCTTTGTGACGGATCACATTGCTGGCAGCGGTGAGGTAGCAGAGGTTATATTTTCCGTCTTCGACTTTAACGACACCGCAATAGCCATCCCTGAACAGGTGAAGCGATATAAGATCTTCCGGAAATGAACCACGGAGATGATATTTGACCCCAACATAATTGTTCAACCTGTTCCGGGAAGATGTGATGAACGAGCGCTTCCATTTCACATCCAGGTTGCTCCGCTTGCCAAAGGCGGCAGTTACAGTATGGGCAAAATAAATTTCGCCGGACGTGGTGATCTCGAATTGTTCGAGGTGAAACGCGATGTCATAGACTTTGCAGTCTGTAATGATGCGAACGCCCGTATCGCGCGCGATGTTAGCAAGTGTTTCATCGAGCAAGTACCTGCTGATCCCGAATCCGCCAAGAGGAAGTTCCAGTTCGAAATTTTTCCCAGCGGTATCTGATACTTCCAGCCGGGTAATCCGACTGGCGCCGAGGGCAAACGGATCAATGCCCAGACGGCGAAGAAAATCAAGGGATTCAAGACTGATGTATTCACCACATACACGCTGCAGGGGATAATTTTCTTTTTCCAATAGCAATACCCTGTAGCCCTGTTTCGCCAGTTGTATCGACAGTGAGAGACCTGCAAGACCGCCGCCGGCAATAGCAATATCGTATGGCGTGGAATCTGGCATCACGCATGTTTATAAATAACCAGCCAGCGGAATGCCCATTGCCAGGTAATCGAGTGCATGCCCATGCCGGCCTGCCGGAAGATGCGCTCCCAATCACTCTTTCGAAAACTTCGGGCTACCGAGAGACTGGCATCATGTTTAACGAGGTAGGAGCGACTGAAAAACCGGGTGATATATTTTATGAGGTAAAAGGCCAGCCAGTGACGATGGAGATCATTTATAAAAAAACCTCTTACGCTGTTTCGTTTCAACCATTCCAGCATCGGTACCAGTTCTCCATCATTGAAATGGTGACAAAACAGCGAGCTGAATATCACATCCGGCCTGTCATCCATCATTTCTATCAGCGCATAATCACTGCAGATCCAGCGGGCGGGCAGATCTGGATATTGTTGTTTCGCAAAATTGATACACTCCCGGTTGAGGTCGATACCGGTGAAACGTACATTGATCTTATTTTTCCGGCAATAGCGCCCGATAGCGGCAAGGTTGTCGCCGCCGCCGCAGCCAATTTCACAGATATGTAAATCATTGCATCCCCGGGCAAGATGTTTCAGGGCCTTCAATGTGATGCGATGACCACCAAGACGGGTGTTGACGATATTTAATTCACGAAGCGTCACGGCCATATCCGCAAACGGAATGTCCGGCCTGTCCATCAATTCTTTTTCATAACTGCGGTGGCTAAGATCGATCATGATGATAAGATAAAGGTTTCCATTGTCAGTCCCGGTCCGAACGCTGCACCGAAAATCTTTTCTTCCTTTTCCTTTACAGCACTTGCAATGCGTTCGAGGACAAACAGCACGGTGGGGGATGACATATTGCCGAATTCACGCAGAATATCATAGCAGTGCCCAAGCTGTCCGTTTGTGAAGCCCAGACTTTGGTGAACTGCCTCGAGTATCTTCCTCCCGCCGGGATGGATGCACCAATGTGAAATATCAGCCGGTGTGAGGTGGGCGCGGCTGAGTGCGTCGTTGGTCAGCCGCGAAAAGTCTTCAGCAATCAGATCGGGGATATAACTGCTCAGCGTCATCAGGAAGCCGGTGCCCGACAGTTGCCAGGCCATGTCCTTTTTTCCTTTGAGGGCGATATTGGAATAGAAGCCATCGATCCGGAGGCCATGTTGAGGATGATGATCACCCGCCACCAGCAGTGCAGCAGATCCGTCTCCAAAGAGCATACTGCTGGTAATGGAATCCACACTTGATTCTTTCTGGAAATGCAAGGTGCATAGTTCCGTACAAACGATGAGCACATTGGATGCGGGATCTGCTTTGCAAAACGCATCAGCCATTTTCAATGCGTGGATAGCTGCGTAACATCCCATGAAGTTTACGGAATAGCGTTGCACAGCGGCATCGAGTTGGAGTGCTTCCACAAGCTCCAGGTCAAGACCTGGCGCACTCATACCGGTGCAACTGACAGTGATGAGATGTGATATATGCGTGTGCGATGTTTGCGAAAGGCAATTGTTGATGGCATTTTTCGAGAGATCTGCAGCATAGCGGCCGAACCAGCTCATGCGTTGCTCCAGTGAGGGGAAGGGCTCAAGGTTTTCGGTTGGGGGGTAGAACTGCCATTTGTCGGCAGGAAGACTATAGTCAGGCACGACCGAATACCGGGTATGGATCCCGCTCTGGCGATAGAGGAAGGATAACTTTCTCCGCTCCGCTTCATCAGGTGCATAGACACGCTGCATAAAGTCGAAGATATTCTTTTGTTCATGCCTGTGAGCCGGCACCGCAGTACCTACCGATAGAATTTTACTCAAACCACCTCCAGCTTAATAAAATTAAAAATGCAATATTGGTACAGAGAGCGGCTATCCAGTTCATTCGCATCGTATGCCTGAAATCGGCGTATCGTTGATCTTTACGAACCCGCAACCACCATTGGATGAAGTAGATGATAACGGGAATGAAAAAAATGCTGACGGTTAAAAGTTTAGCCTGCTCTCCTTTAAGAATAAAGAATTGTGCCATTAACGTCCATGCCACGGCATACATGAGTGCGCAGAAAAGAAAAGTGCCATTATACCCCAGGATATAGCTGATCGTTCTAACACCGTCGGCCAGGTCCTGCCTGTGCTGATAGATCTGGGTAAGGGGATAAAACCCGCCGATAAGGAAGGCTGCTATCGCCATGCCTGGCCAGGGAAAAGGTGCAAACGCTTTTACTTCGGCTGATCCATACCAGACCAGCCAGTAAGTGAATGCTCCCTGGAAAATGATGACAGTGAGATAGCCTGCTACGGGATATTTTTTCAGCCGGATGCCGCGATAACTGTAGGCTTTGGACGCACCAATGTAAAGCGGCAACAGGAGCCCAAACCACGGATCGACCATAAACCCCAAACCGATCGCCAGCAGGTCAAGCACAATACTAACCCTGTACAGTTGCGGAGAAGGCGGAGGTGGCTTCTCCAGCCCGCCAATGCTTTCCGTATCACGGTCCATGTAGCTATTGTACGCATTGCTGGCGGGATAAATCAGGAGATGAAGAATGATGAATACCAGAATGGCGTCGGTCCAGTCAATTACCGGTACTTGGCTCAGCGCAAAAAAATAAAGGGGCGAAAGAAAAAAGGCAAACGGGAGTCTCAGCAGTTTTATGGTGGAGGCGGATAGCATTGTGTTCTCTCAAGTTAAATCTAAAATGGCTTGAATTCCGTGGGCGCAAAAAAAAGACCGCGGACGCGGTCTTTGATCATTTATAAATATCGGAGATTAATAGCCGGATGTGCCGTTTACAGGCGCGGTTTTCTTACCAAAAATATTTCCCAGGCCTCCCAGGTTTTTGTCTACAAAATCTTTTCCTTTTGCTTTCAGGTCGGATTTCTGCTGGGGGGTCATCTTTGAATACTTGTATGCTCCATAGGCGGCTGCAGCAGCCACGATGAGTCCTATTTTTCCTTTTAACATAGCGGTAAAATTTTGAATTAACTGACTAGTTTACGCAGTTATTATTAAAAATATCGTGCCGGTTCAATGAGAACTGTCCGGAAACCAAAAGCGGTGAAAGGGAGTGGTGGAATTTGCCCATTCTGGCATGTTCCGCCTCATCACAGGTCCGGAGCGTTAAATGTATCACCCTGGGTGATATCGCCGGTCTGGTAGCCTTTTTTAAACCAATACATCCGCTGCGCCGAAGTGCCATGTGTGAAGGCGTCCGGTACCACCCGGCCCTGTGCTTCCTGCTGAAGTTTGTCGTCACCGATGGCATTGGCGGCATTCAGGGCTTCTTCAATGTCGCCGGGTTCAAGAATGTTCTTCATTTTATTCGCGTGATGCGCCCATACGCCCGCGAGAAAATCTGCCTGTAACTCAAGCATTACGGAGTAGCGGTTGTTCTCTTTTTCACTCAGTCTGCTGCGGAGCTCCGCCAGTTTACGGGACGTGCCGTTCAGCGTCTGAATGTGATGACCCACTTCATGTGCCACTACATAAGCCATGGCGAAATCACCCGGGGCATTGAATTTCCGCTGAAGATCTTCGTAAAATGAGAGATCTATATAGACCTGCCTGTCGCCAGGACAGTAAAATGGTCCCATCGCCGAACTTGCACTGCCACAGGCAGACTGCACACCGCCCCGGAATAACACCAGCTTCGGCATTTCATATTGTTCGCCGCGCTCGCTGTAGAGTTTGTTCCAGACATCTTCCGTATCTGCCATGACAACTTTGACAAACTCCGCACGTTCATCGTCAGCCGCTTTTTGTTCGGCCGTCATCTCGGTTTGCTGACCCGGCATAATCTGGGGCAGTGGTGGTGCACCTTCTCCGCCGCCTCCCATGAAATTATATATCAGGTAAATGATCAGACCGATTATACCGCCCCCAGCGGCAACGCCGCCTCCCGATAATCCACGACGGTCATCCACATTTGTACTGGCACGCCTGCCTTTCCATAACATAAGCTAGAATTTTTGTGTTAGAGCAAATTAACCTTTTTTAAAATACAATGCTTGTGCCTAAATTCTGATAATGATTATCAGGTCCTATTAATTATTCCACCAGTACGTGGCTTTCAGCACAAAGGCGCGGTTGCGTATGAAGAATGGATCAGCGTAATAGTTATCGGTATAGACAAGGAAGAGATCAGACGCGGGCCGGTATCTCCATTGGAACCGGGTATTGATGTTGATGTTCTTCTGCTGGTTGTTGTACTGAATGAATGTGGTGAAAAAAAGACGATTGGTAAAGGTGAGATCGATACGCGGACCGATGAGCCAGAAATCAGTATTTCCCCATGGCGCGGGCAGTGCCAGGCGATTGTAGCTCGTGCTGAGCGTTATCCCTGCATACGGTTGTATCCGATATCCCAGCTCGGCCGTTATATTATACCGCTCTCCGCCGGCATAATACCCGCCAGCCCTTGTAGTGATACTGTAGGTGAACAACTGCTGAGGGCGCGAGAAAAATTCAATCCCGAAAGCACGCCAGTGATGACGTGTACCTGCAGCAATCGAATCCTTGTTGTTATTTGTCGGGTCGAATGGCTGAAGCAATTCCACAAAACTGTTTGCCACCCATACATCAAAGATGCTCTGATCCCGGCGATTGAATATGTAAAGCAGGATATTCTCATAGTCGGTGATGCCACTGCCTGGTTTTAAAAACATACTGCCAGTGTACCTTGGACCATGACTCAACACTTTTCCTTTGGGTGGAAAAAAAAGATACGCTGCATTCGGTGCAAGGCGGATATAATTGCTGCGTGGAACATAGCCCACTTCGGCAGTGTAATTTTCGCCCACATATTCATGTTGCCAGCCCAGCGTCAGATGTCGCGCGGCATATTGCAGGTTTGCTGCATGGCTTAAGCCACCGGTGGCCTTGCCCGGCGAAAGCGATTTCAAAAACATCAGCTTGCCATTCCAGATATTATTTGCCGATGCGAGGTTGTACTCAATCCCGATGTTGCGGTTGAATCTGCTGTAGCGTTGCTTCAGGCTGTCGGGCACTTGCTGATAATGGAGTGCCTGCTTATTCACCAGGAGGAGCCTTATATTGGACCGGGTGAATATTCGTTTCTGTAATGCTATGGCGGTAAAATGATGTGCCGGTAAACCGGTACTGCGTTGTTGCTTTGTCTGCATATCGAGTACGCCGATACGCCAGTCCCGGCTCAGGCTGCCACTGATCCTTGCTCCAAAACTGATCGGAACGCCAAGCCCGATGCGGCGGGAGAAGAAAGGGCGGATGGTAGTGAACCCGAAATTGGCAAACAGGTCGTTGTTCTCCAGGAAAAATTGCCTGCGTTCAGGAAAGAAGAGTTCAAACCGGTCGAGGTTGGTGACCTGCCGGTCTACTTCCACCTGTGAGTAATCCGGGTTAACGGTAAGATCAAGATTGAGAGAAGAGGTGAGTGCCAGTTTTGCATCGGTGCCAATGTCTTTGCGAAATGCAGCCTTTACCGGCTGCTCGTAATTTTTTGTAACGGCTGCCAGGGCAAAAGGAATGAGGGAGATGTTAAGTCCGGGGTCAGGCAATGGCTGATCCCACCTGAGATTGCCGGTATAGGCAAGTGCAGCAGTCGGGAATTGCCGTGGAACCGGTGCCCACGCGGATTTCTCTGCGGCTGTGATATCGAGGCGACTGAAATTGATTCCCCATGTTTGAATTCCTTTCTTGTAGCGGATCGTTTTGAATGGAATAGCTGCTTCAAATATCCAGCGGTCGGGATAATTCTTCACAACGGATATCCATTTGTTGTCCCAGTTCAGGTCGGCCTTTCCGCCCTCGTACAATGTTCCATCCCATTGAGCACCTGCGGCATTCGCACCGAAAGTGAATCCATTGGTGAGATCATTGAATGGGTCTATGAAGAAAATGAAGTTGTCATTTTTACCAAACACAAAATCCCGGCGCAACGACTCCACCATGTAGGATTGATTGGGCAGGGTATAGCAAACAGCAAGCACGTAAATGTTTGTGGCATCATAGCTCATCTTGACGGTGGTGCGGACACGCGCCCGGCTGGTATCCATCGGCAGCACCATGCGGAAATCATCGGCTGCCGCTGCAACGGCCCAGGCGGCATCATCAGCGATGCCATCGATCACGGGAGGTTGCGATGTACGATTGATGGACAATTCAAACGCCCCGTTTATTTTTTGCGCCAGCGCGGGAATGGAAGACAGGATAATTGCAAGGGCGAGCCAAAGCGATCTCAAAGCAATAGTTTCCATAAATGTACAGGGTAAACGCTGTATTGCTTCTTCAATCTTCGTATATTCAGTTGCACAAAAACGAATTGCATGTCAGATAACAGTCGCGCCTCCCGGCGCCGGTTCCTTCGCCAGATCGGGGGAACCAGCCTGCTGCTCGCCACGAGCCCACTACAATCCCTTGCATGGAAAGAAAAAACAGAAGAGCGCATCCTGCGTTACGAAAAGCCTTTTGGTCCAAACGATCGCGTGCGCGTTGGCGTGATCGGCTATGGCATCCAGGGGCATATCGATCTGTCGACTGCGTTGAAAGTGCCTGGTGTGGAACTCGCGGGTATCTGTGATCTCTACACAGGTCGACTACTGAATGCAAAAGAGTTGCACGGTGATCAGCTATTCACCACGCGCAACTACCAGGAATTACTTGATCGCAAGGACATTGATGCGGTGATCATTGCCACGAGCGATAACTGGCATGCCCGCATTACGAAGGAAGCGCTCAGGAAAGGAAAGGCCGTGTACTGTGAGAAGCCGATGGTACACCGCATCAGTGAAGGAGCGGGGGTGATTGCTGCCCAGAAGGAAACAAAACGCATCCTGCAGGTGGGCAGTCAGCGGGTCAGCAGCATCGTATACGCCAAGGCGCAGGAATTGCTGAAGGCGGGGGAGATCGGCAAACTGAATATGGTGAATGGCGTGTATGACAGGCAAAGTGCTATCGGTGCCTGGCAATATACCATGCCGTCTGATGCATCACCGGAGACAGTGGACTGGAACAAGTACATTGAAGGGATGAACAAGATACCATTTGATCCAAAGAAATTTTTCTGGTGGAGAAATTACCAGGCCTTTGGAACAGGTGTGGCCGGTGACCTGTTTGTTCATTTGTTATCCGGAACTCACCTTATAACCGGGTCGAATGGCCCGAAAAGGATCTATTCCAGCGGGCAGTTATCCCATTGGAAAGATGGCCGCGATGTACCGGATGTGATGACGGGTATTCTTCAGTATGAGGAAAATGCCATGCATCCTGCGTTTCAGTTAACGCTGCAGGTAAACTTTGTCAGTGGTACCGGTGGGCAGGAATCGATCAGGCTGGTAGGCGATGAGGGTGTGATCGAAATTCGTGGTGGTGGCCTCACAGTAAAACGCAGTATCATGTCAAAAGCACCGGGATTTGGTGGTTATGATGCGGTGATGACCTATCCGAAGTCGATGCAGGAAAGCCTGGCGAAAACTTACAATGAGCAGTATTCGGCAGAAGATAAGCGGCGTCCCACCAAACCGGATATTGATTTCAAGGTTCCCCCGGGCTACAGTGATCACCTGGATCATTTCACGAATTTCTTCGATGCGATCCGGGCCAATAAGCCGGTCGTGGAAGATGCAGCCTTTGGCTTCCGTGCTGCTGCACCGGCGCTGGCCTGTAATGACAGCTATTTCCAGAAAAAGATCATCAACTGGGATCCGGACAAGATGAAACTGGTATAGGTTGGCATTGTTTTTTAGCGGAGGTAATTATGCCTTCTGCTGTTATTGCCAAAATAGAATATGATCAGGAGCAACACTGTTTGCGTATCACGTACCAGTCCGGCAGTGTGTATGAGTACCTGGACGTGCCGGAAGAAGTGTATCGGGAAATGTTGAGCTGGCAGTCAAGGGGTGCATATCTCAATAAGCATATTAAGACGAAGTTCGGCTTCCGCAAGGTAAGTGGTCAGCCTTGATCAGGTTTTGATATATTCGCGAACGATGTTTTCGTCGATCCCGCTGTATTGGCAAAATTCCTGGATGGTGACGAACTGATCCTCTTTTTTCGCAAATGCTTTTTTGATGCGTGAAAGGTATTTCCTGGCCGCACTGTCTTTTCGGCCGGTGATATTTTCTACATCTTTTGGATAGACCACTGCCCGGATGGGTATCTTATTCGTGTATTTCATTTCCCCGAGATTATGCCCGCGATATTGTTCACTGCGAAGAACGGCAGGATTGGACGATCGTTCAAGAGTGCCACTACTGAATTTGCCGGTATTATTCTGGATGGCGCGGTTGTTTTGATCAGCAGTTACGGATAATTTCGGCGGACGCGACGAGGAAAAAGGCAAGGTCATGAATGACCTTGCCTTGCGGGATCAGGGTTGGTTGAGCGGTGAAGCAGGAGGACAAACCGTGGGGCAGCGATGCGCTTCCTGCACGATGTCGCCATCTCCATCATCATCTGTGGTACGGGCCGCATCTTCCGGCAGCATGTCTTCGCCTTTTTCATTGACGGCGACCACGAGGACCTTGACTTTCAGCGACGGGTCCATGCAGAAATAGATGCGGAGGCCGGCACATCCTTCTTTTTCGAGGAGCACATCGATGTCATACCGGTTGAAGGTTTCGCAGATCGGCAGTATCTGTTGGTTTTTGTAAGCAGAACCGAGGATATTCTCATGTTCAGCACGATAGAGGCTGGTGATCTCGATGGCCTCTTGCAAGGAAATGAAATGGGATCCCTGTGGAGGGAGTGTTGTCGTTGGACTCATGGAATCAGGTTTTAAGATAAATGAATGGGATTGACCGGCGAACTTGATGTTCACGGGTTTCATCGATGAGTTGCAATTGCATTACAACATTAAGCGCTGCGGAGTGCTGATGCAAATGCCATGTCCCGCTGGGAACGTTAAGGGTGGAATAGATGAAAAAAGGAGGAGGGTTGGGCGAGCTATCAAATTAAAAATGAAAAATTAGAAATGAAAAACAGCGCTACCTCAACCTCAACCTCAACCTCAACATCATCCGCCTGGCGTGCCTGTTGGTGTGGTGAACTGATGCAGTTTTAGTCCTCATGTCGAACACCAACAGCGGCACTTTTGATCTTTCATTCCGCATTTTTTGCGTCTTTGCCTGCTTCGCGCCTTTGCGTGAAACTGCACCTCCACACTCCGCACTTTTTCTCCAGCATCTGGCAGCATAATTGTGAGAGATGGAGAAAACGTTATGCACTACTCCCGACGGAAATTCATCTATGAACTGACAATCGCCAGTGGTGCGGGTGTCCTGGCATTCGGCTGCGGGAGCAGTGACACTTCATCCAGGGAAACAAAACAAAATATGGAAGCACAACAGCAGGGAAAAAAATTAGGGATAGCGCTGGTTGGCCTGGGAGGCTACGCCGGTGGACAGCTTGCACCGGCACTCCAGGAAACGAAGTCCTGTTATCTCGCAGGTATCGTTACCGGCACACCAAAGAAAGCCGATGAATGGAAGAAGAAATATAATATCCCGGATGCCAACATTTATAACTATCAAAACTTTGATACGATCCGGGACAATCCCGCCATTGATATCGTCTATGTAGTATTGCCCAACTCCATGCATGCCGAATACGTGATCCGCGCCGCTGCAGCAGGCAAGCATGTCATATGTGAAAAACCAATGGCCGTTACTGTGGAGGATTGTGACCGGATGATAGAAGCCTGCAGGAAGGCAGGGAAGATGTTGTCCATCGGCTACCGCCTCCATTTTGAGCCGCATCACCAGGAGGTGATGAAATATGGAAAAGAGAAAACCTTTGGTGAAATAAAAAACATAGTGGCGGATCACGGCATGAGCGACACAAAAGGATGGCGGCTCGACAAACAACTCGCGGGCGGCGGGCCATTGATGGATGTTGGTATCTATTGCGTGCAGGCCGCACGCTATGCAACCGGCCTTGAGCCAATCGCCGTCACCGCGCAGCGCGGACCAACGACGAAAGACAAGTTCCGCGATATAGAAGAATCACTGACCTGGAAGCTGGAGTTCCCGGGTGGCATCACGGCTTCCTCAAAATCCAGCTATAGTGAAGAATTGAATCAGCTCCGTGTCAATACAGCAGCGGGATGGTACGAACTGAAACCCGCCTTTCCTTATGAGGGCATTAAAGGGCAAACCAACAATGGTGAAATGAAATTTCCGCAGGTAAACCAGCAGGCCCTGCAAATGGATGATTTCGCCAATGCCATTTTGCAAAACCGTCCAACGCCCGTTCCCGGCGAAATGGGCAGGCAGGATGTGAAGATCCTCCAGGCAATTTACCAGGCGATGGAATCCGGACAACGGGTGGAGATTTGAGAGGGAGGAGGTGAACGAGATTACGAAGGCGGCCAGTTTTTCCCCGACTAAAGTCGGGGCTATTGAAATTACCCAACTGGCGGGCTGAAGCCCTTGTCGGGTTGTGATTCCACTACTACCCGTAAGCGCGTTCGCTCTCGCTCCACACTCCAAACCCGCATCCGCATTTTGCTAAAAGTCCTACGCCTTCTTTGGTGGGAGTGCAAAGGCAGCCGCCTCGTGTTCGAAATGACCTTTGTGTGCACCGTCACAGAATGGCTTGTTTTGCGATAAGCCGCATCTGCATATTGAAATTATTTCACGGCCTCCAAGATCATATGGGTTACCGTTCTTATCAACGATTTCGAAATCGCCTTCTACGCGCAATGAGCCGTTGTTGTTGACTGTTATCTTAGTTGCCGCCATATTTTTTTTGCAAACATAGTTCTTTTCGGTGTGGAGTGCGGAGAGCCGGGTTGTTGCGGCGTAGGTTCACGCAAAGGAGCAAAGTGAGCAAAGACGCAAAAATACAGAATCAATGATGAGAAGTTGTCTTTGATGCCGCTGTTGGTGTTCGGAATAAAGACTACAACTACATAAGTTCACCACACCAACAGCCGAAGCAGCGGAGTGTGGGTTAAGGATACCGTGGCTCCAGCTTATAACCCCGGGATTAATCCCGGGGTTAATGCCACCAGCCGGGGACTTACAACTTGCCATGAGTGCGGAGTTGGAGCGAGAACAAACCCCTTAATTACGCCCCGGTCCCTGAGTAGGGCATGAGCGAAGCGAATGCCCGTATCGAAGGGCCCTAAAATCGCGGTGCACAATACTAGAAGCGAGATGTAGTTCTCACCAGCCTGAACGTCACATTGATCCGAATACCAGCCACCTTCTTCCTTTTTGGCAGTTGATGCACCCAGTTATGCTGTAAGGCTCCCCGCATCAACAACAGACTGCCATGTGGCAGGAGCGTAGTGATTGTCTCCGACTTGTTTACCCGGTGGCGGAACTGGAATTCACGGGGTGTACCGAACGATAATGACGCCACTACCGGATTCTTCCCCAACGCATCTTCCGCATCGCTGTGCCAGCCCATGCTGTCGTTCCCGTCACGATACAGGTTCAACAGCGTCGAATTGAATACCTCCCCGCTTACTCTTTCCACCTCTTCTTTTATTTCCTGCAGCAAGGGTGGTATTGGTGTGGCAGCATGACGAATCCCTGAATAAACATATTGCTCGCCAAAACTCGCGGTGAGCCGCGGCAGCGCGATGTCCTTCCCATACATGCGCATCGAGTCCTGCCGCCAGTCAATCTTATTCTCCAGTTGCTGCAGGTAATCATCTGCCTGCTTCTGCCCATAAAATGTTTCATACAGCAGCGCTTCCCCTTCATGCTCCACAAGTCTTATGGGCAGGCCGTCATCCATGTTTTCACCCTGTATCTTCATAGGGCAAATATCTGAAACCGGGGCCTTCTCTTTCTGCCCCAAATGATAAAATCAACAGTTCACGCAGGGAAAATACCAGTTCACGTATCTCCGCATTTACCATAGGGCGAATCGGTGGTAATATTGTACTCACAACAAGGGTATAAGTTTCTCATAGCAATAGTTTGGTAACGGAGGGGGTTTCTACTTCCTCCTTTTTATTTCCGGTTGGCATGGTTTTTTTCCATATAAGAAAAAAGCTATATCAACTATGTTCAAGCGACCGCTTTCGCGCAAGCGGAAAATCACCTATATCATTGTCGGCAGTCTTATCGTTCTGCTGATCGCTTTTCGCATTGCGCTTCCCTATATTTTACTTAAATATGTCAACAGGCAGCTGGCCCGCATCGACGGTTATTCAGGCAGGGTAGAGGACATCGATGTGGCGCTTTACCGGGGTGCCTATACAATTGACGGGATCAAACTGGACAAACTCAATGGCAAGATACCTGTTCCGTTTTTCCAGGCAGATGAGATCGATCTGTCTATCGAATGGGGTGCCATCTTCCGCGGCCGGATAGTGGCCGAAATAGAGGTGGAAAATCCCGTGATGAATTTCGTGAAAGGGCCTACCCGCGAAACTTCCCAGACCGACATCGACAAGGACTGGACGGAGGTAGTCGATAAATTAATTCCAATCAAACTCAACCGGTTTGAAATAAACAACGGTGAGGTGCATTACCGTGATTTTCACAGTTCACCCAAAGTGGACATCTATGCAAAACAAGTACACATCCTGGCTGAGAACCTCTCCAATGCAAAACGAAAGAAAGATGTACTTCCTTCCGATGTAACGGCAACAGCAGCCGTATATGATGGCCGGCTTTCACTGAACATGAAGATCGACCCGATCAATACTGTTCCCGTATTTGATATGAATGCGCGGCTGACATCGGTCAACCTTACCCACCTCAATGATTTCCTGAAAGCATACGGCAATTTTGACGTAGAAAAAGGTGAACTGGGTTTATACACCGAAGCTGCTGCCAAAGACAAACGGATACACGGATATACAAAACCTCTCATCAAGGATCTCAAGGTATTGAGCTGGAAAAATGATAAGGATAAACCGGCGAGGATGGTTTGGGAGGCGATCGTAGAAGCTGTTACCTGGGTATTCAAGAATCACCCCAAAGATCAATTGGCGACAAAAGCCTCGTTTGAAGGTAGCATTGAAAATCCCGATTTCGATATCTGGAATATCATTGGCCAACTGCTGAGGAATGCCTTCATCGAGGCACTATATCCTTCGTTGGAAAACAGTGTAAATATCAGTTCAGTGGGAACTGCGAAAGAAGAGAAACCCTCCCTGCTGAAACGCATTTTCACCGATGCAGATAAAGAAGGCAAAAAATAAAGGGTCCGCCATTTCCGGCAGACCCTTGTTGTGTTGGTTGTTATTATTTTACTGGTAGGTAATGGTCAGGTTGCTGTTGACCACTGGCTGGCCTGGGAGCCCCTGTGTAACTACAGCACTGATGGGGAAGCCCTGTGCGTTGTAGGTATAGGCATACACAAATCTGTCTTCAGGATCAAGCTGTGCATCAAAATGATCTTCCCTGGTTGGGTTATTCTTTGACACGCCCTGCCAAAGCATGGCCAGCAGATCGCGGTGCTCAAACAGCGGATTCGGTTTTTGGTCATATTGAAACTCCACATGTCCTGAACGACGCAACAGGTTTGGCTCACCCATGTTCACCAGTGCAACGGTTTCGGTGATATTTCCAGCAGCGTTGACAGCAAAATCGAACTGTCTGAACAGCATGAAGTCATCGCCCTCCAACGCATAGGAGGTGGCCCGCGTCAATGCATCACCAGTGTAATCATAGTTGGTGAAGAATGTCTTGTCTTCGCCTACATAGATGTCCACCCTGTCGAGCTTTCCATTCTCATAAACCGCGCGAAATTCCTGTTCGCCATTTGTAAGCTTGTCCACCTTGCCTCCTGCGTAAGTTACGGCATATACAAGCGGGGGTTCACCACTGCCCGGATCCGGAGCGATTGTTACCTGGTCTACTTTTCCTGCAGCATTATAACGAAACCGCGCAAAATCTTCTCCGTTTTGATATTCCTTGATGTGCAGGGCAGCCGGTGTGCCAGTGTCATCATCATCTTTATCTTTTTTACAGCTTACAAGCGTTGCTGCCAGACCGCCTGCAAGCAGCAGCGTTTTGAATGATTGTCGAAAGGCCATGTTCAGGTTCATGTTACAAATTTTCTTTGATGGATTAAGTTTACCCCTCAAAGAAATATCTGAGTAACGACAACGAACTGCACGGGATGAATGAACTGCTTATTCCACCGATAAATTGATTTTTTCTCCAGCTAAGCAGAAAAATCTGCTTGCCGGTTGATCCAGTGGGCTTGATTATTGCCACGGTAGTTGAAAAGCAATTTATGGGATACGCTAAATTATTGCTGGCCGGACTTGCCGGTTCAACCGTGCTCACACTCACCCACCAGTTATTGCGGTACACATTGTCAGCCTCGCCACGTTTGGATCTGTTGGGTATGCAGGCGATGGAAAAAGGTCTTAAACGGCTTCATTTACCGGTGCCGCAGGAGCCTGCGCTGTTCGGTATTACGCTTGCGGGTGATGTACTGGGAAATGCAGCTTATTATAGTCTCGGCGGAATGGCAGGTGTCAGCAGGAAAAGGCTCACCACGATCCTGGGCATTGCAGCAGGCATTGGCGCGGTAGCCCTGCCTGGCAAAATGCACCTTGACCCTTCTTACACACGGAAGTCGCTTTCAACTACGTTGCTGACTGTTGCGTTGTACACGGCCGGGGGAATTGTCGCTGGTGTAGTGATGGACAGGATCGCCAAAAGTTAAGCGTCCTTTTTATCGTTATCCGGTGCTATCGAATGACCGGGCACGTCTTCTTGCGCAGGGTAATCTTCTATCTTACCAGGATGACGCAGGTAGTCCTCTTTCTTCTTCTTCGCAATATCTTCCTCGTTTTTTTTGCCGGGTACTATTGCGGGCTTATTTTCATTGTCCTTGTCTGTCGTATTCATGTCAGGCTCTTGAAAAGTTTAGTTTATCCAGCACACCGTCGATCAGCTTTTTACTGAATGGTTTTTTTACAAAATAGTTTATTCCTTCATCCATTGCTTTTTCCTGTATCCACTTTCCGTTATCACCGGTCATCATGATGATCTTTATGTCGGCGTCGGCACTTTTTATATTTCGGATAAAATTTACTCCAAGTCCATCAGGGAAGCTGTTGTCGAGAAAGATGACGGATGGTTTTAAAAAGTTCAGATACTCCTCAGCCTCGTGCAGATTATGCACCATCATCACATGTATCTTTCTTTCTTCAAGTATCAATGCCAACAGTTCGCTGAGGTCTATATCGTCATCAATGATCATTGCAGTTTGTATCCTTGACCCCATTATTCTCTTTTTTTGAGATTCCTACAAAAATTTGGCCCGTTTCGATGGCCCGCAAAACTTTTGCGATTGTATCACAGTTTTTGCTAATGAACAACGTGATAATTCACAGGATGTCCACCGTGATTTCCCACGTGTTACTACTCAATTCAAATTAAAATCAGTGAATACCCTTAATCGCGAATTAATTGTCAATGTGAGCCTCGTTGATGCAATGGTGCGGGATCCGGCGCGTCCTTTTTCTGGTTTCGTTTTGCACTGAAAGGCAGGATGATGCCAATGAAAGAACCGACACTGAAATTGACAATAGTGGCGACAAGAAATACCTGGAACTGCAGGCCGTCTGTGGAATCGTTGATGGTATTGGCTGGTTCGTTTTCCAGTACTGTTGCGGATTCTCCACCGCCAAGATAGCCTGGCACACCAACCGCCAGTATGATAAAACTCAATGCACAGGCGATGGCAATCCCGAGGATGGTCACTGCATGTGAAGCAAAGATCAGCGCAACCGTACTCTCCTGGTGCTTTCTTTTCTTACTGTCGAGATAAGTGTGTATCCCCACTACCAGGCCGAACAGAAAACTGCCCATATACAGCAGCCAGGTCTCCGTATAATTTCCATCCCGCACGAACATGTACACGGGGATAACAAATACCACTGCGGCGATGGCGGCGGAAATTACTGTGGAAAGAATGTTAACTTTTCGCAATAGATCTCTCATGCGGAATGTGGCGAAAAAACGGTGCCATAACTCCGGGCAGCGCGTGCGCAGTAAAAGCTGTAGAGGGCCTAAGGCATGCTCTACATTTTGTGGAATTTATTGCAGCATTTGTTGGCTAAATTTTATACAAGGTCCTGTTAAAGACCTTTCCAGCAACGGCTGCGGGCATGATTCCTGTCTTAGCATGGGAAATCCCAGCTATGTTCTTTAAAAAACCAATCCTTGCAATCGGCCTCCTGTCGGTTGCTATTTTTTCATGCAGCAAAAATGGTGAAGATGCACCTGACTCCACGGTAACTCCGGAAGAATGTGTACAGGGCAGGGGAGCGTCCAGTGGTGACACAACCGGCGTGTATATCGTTTCTTACAACCGGGATGCTGTGAACGCCCGTACCATGAGCCGTGGCGAGTTAAATGATCTCAGCACAGATCTGCTGGGTCGGCACCAGATCAGTGCTGCTGTACTCACAACATCTTTCCCTGGTGAGCCCGGCGGGTTCATTGCACGACTTACAAATACCCAGGCACAGGAATTGAGAGAAGATGCCTCCGTGGCCATTGTTGAGCAGGATCGCGTTATCTCACTCAGTACCTGCTTTACTGTCGTTGAACCAAGGTTGGTGACCTGGAACGTAGATCGCACGGGATACGGCAACGGCATCGGCAAACGGGCATGGATCATCGACACAGGAATAGATTTCGATCATCCCGATCTCACCGTGGATCGCAATGCCAGCAAATCGTTTATCAGTGGTACTGCCTCTGCCGAAGACGAGAACGGTCACGGTACCCACGTGGGCGGGATCATTGGTGGCAAAAACAACAGCATTGGCGTACTTGGAGTGGCCTCAGGTGCCACACTTATTTCCCTGCGTGTCCTCGATAAGGATGGTGAGGGAACGATCTCCAGCATTGTGCAGGCATTGGCCTGGGTCAACACACATGCCTCACCTGGTGACGTGGTGAATATGAGCATTGGTTCGGATGAAGGTGTGTCACCCACCCTGGATCAGCAGGTGCGGAATACTGCTGCGCGCGGTATTTATATCGCCATTGCAGCAGGTAATGAACATAAACTTGCCAATCTCTCTTCACCTGCCCGTGTCAATGGCACCAACATCTATACCGTATCAGCGATCGACAGCAGCGGGAACTTCGCTTCGTTTTCCAACTATGGAAATGATGTGGTGGATTATGCCATGCCCGGTGTCAAAATACTTTCCACCTTCACCAATGGTCGTTATGCCTACATGAGCGGAACGTCCATGGCAGCGCCGCATATGGCGGGTATTCTTCTTTTGCGGGGTAATAATTTCACGACAAGGGGAACTGCAGGCAATGATCCCGACGGAACCGCTGATGCCATTGCGCATTATTAAAATTTACTGTAATGGCATATCAATTGCATCGGTTACAGAAACCATTGTTATGAATAAAAAAACTTTAGTCACAGCCGTCGCCCTGGGCGCAGCCCTGGTATATGCCGTTCGCCGTTTGAAATCCCGTGTTTCTTCCCGCCAGCAGCAGAGCATGCCTGGGGCAGGGATGTACGGCAACAGCCGGCATCACCTGACAGATGTATTTTCGAGAGCCAAGCCCCAGCCGATGGAGCAGCTCTGATAAAATTGAACGGTAGGGTTTCCTTACCGTTTTTTTTTGAATGTATCTTTACGCAGCCGGCAATGCCGCCGGTATCGCTAACTCCTTACTTATGCAATACAGGAAAATTGGAAAATCAGATCTGCAGCTCTCAGTTATTTGTTTTGGTGCATGGGCCGCGGGCGGCTGGATGTGGGGTGGGAACGACCGGAAAGAAGCTATTGCCGCCATCAAAGCTTCCTACGAAGCGGGTGTGACCTCGATTGACACCGCACCGATCTACGGCCAGGGTGAAAGTGAAGAAATCGTCGGCGAAGCTGTCCGGGACATACCGCGGGATAAAATACAATTGCTCACCAAGTATGGTATGCGATGGGACCTTGCCAAAGGGGATTTTGGTTTCAAAAGCCGCGACAACAGTGGCAACGAGATAGATATTTACAAATACGCCGGCAAAGAAAGCATCGTGTATGAATGCGAACAAAGCCTTCGCCGGCTTGGCACCGACTACATTGACCTCTACCAGATCCATTGGCCGGACAGTACCACACCAATTGATGAAGCGATGGAGGCTGTGGCGCAACTCATTCAGCAGGGTAAGGTACGGTATGCCGGTGTATGTAATTATTCTGCGGCACAATTGCAGGAAGCACTGAAATCCGTTCAGTTAGTATCTGACCAGGTGCCATACAGCATGGTGAAGCGCGATATCGAAAAGGAAGTTGTTCCGTTTTGCCTGCAGCATCAATTATCCATACTTGCCTATAGCCCGCTCGAAAGGGGACTGCTCACTGGCAAAATGAGACCGGGGCACAAATTTGCCGAAGGCGATCATCGCGCCGGCCTCTGGTATTTCCGGGATGAAAACCTTCGCCGGACAAATGAATTCCTGGAAAAAATAAAACCGCTGGCAGAGAAGAAGGGCGCTACGCTCGGCCAACTGGTACTTCGCTGGACCGTAGAACAACCTGGCATCACAGTAGCTTTGGCTGGTGCCCGCAATCAAGTGCAGGCGTTGCAAAACGCCGCGGCAATGGACATATCCCTCGATGCGGAAGAAATCAGCTACATCACAACAGAACTCGATAAGCTGGTGCTGGTGAAGGACTGATCACTTTTGTACCCAATAGTCAAGCACCGTCACTTTATCCAGCCCTGGTTTGTCCAGTGCCACAAATTGCTTGTGTGCAGGATGGATGATATAATTATCGCGGTCTGCTTCGGACTTGAACGTGAGGAAAAAGCAATGACTCAATCCCTGGTTGAGTTTTTCCGGGCTGTTATTAACGCCCCATTCAAAGTTGCGGATGAGTGAAATCTTGCCCGGCAATGCACGAAAAGCATCCACCACTTGTTTTATAGAAGCTGAGTCGGTGCCTTCCTTCCAGCCAAACATCACTACATGGCGCAGCTCTTTCCGGGACTGCCCGGTCTGGGCGGCTACAGCGAGGACACATAAGGAAAAGAGGAGCGCGAGGGATACCTTTTTCATTTTTTCTTTTAAAGGTACTGAACTCGCGACGGTAATCAGCCGGCAGCCGTGGTTTGTTCCAGCACGTCGTCCATCCTGATGGAAGAGTGACTCTCATCATAAACGCACTGGCCATTGCGTATCACAAGTACTTGCGGAGACTCATGTTCTACGTGGAAATCTTCCGCAACACGGTTGGAGAGCGCGCGGTAGCGGATCAGGTCGAGATAATGGAAGTCGACAGTATCAGGGAAGAAATCGCGCTCCAGCCTGGTCTTCACCACGGCGCTGATCGAGCATCTCGTGGAATGTTTGAAGATCACCTGAGGTTTTTCAGCCGAGGCGGCAATCAAATCATCCAGTTCCCTGTCTGTTGTCAGCATCTTCCAGTTCATAAGAATTCTTTTGTTTGTAAAAACAAAAATAAAGCCATTTGGTTTGCGGCGATTCCATGAATTCCCAGGGCGATAATTGCCTGCACTTCGATATTTTCGCATTGATGCAACGCATAAAGCCTGAAGTAGATGTGATCCGCGATATACTGGAAGCGGTGCCCCAGACTGATTTTGTGATCAGCCTGGCCAGGCAGTATGCAGAGCGGGGAAGCCTTAGCAAGAAACAGTTGCAGGGATTGCATGGCAAGGCCATTCGTTCAGGAAATGTACCTCCGGCGCGACTTGCTACCCTTGAGGCAATCATTCGTAAGAAGCCTACACGCTACAGGAGTAAACTGCCGCTTCCTGATGAAGATCATAAGAAGGATGAGGAATCGGGGCGGATGATCGAGGCGATACTTCAGAAGTACCCACAGCACAAACGCGTTCTTTTTTTTCGTTCAAAATATGAAAACGGCGAAGGATTAACAGCCAGTGAGCTATCAGATCTCCGCCGTTTTATGAGCGTTATTGGTTAGTTGAAATGCCTACACGCTGAGATCACCATCCACACCACCATCATTGTTGGTATTGCCGGTCAATGCAGCCGCGGCTATTTTCAGCATGGAAACAAGTTTCCCGTTTTTTGTATCCCAGTAGTGACCTTCTTCCGGATTTACGCGGATCAGCGTCAGCGAAGGATCGTCTTTGCCTTCCTCGAACCAGGCTTTTGCCATGGGGTTCCATAATTCTTCCACCTTGTTCCTGTCGCGGAGGATCTCTGCTGTACCAGCCAGCGAAAGGTAATGTTGTTTACCTGTGTTGCTGTACATCAGGTAGACTTTTTCGTCTGCATGGATCTGCTGATTAACATCGCTGCTGTCGCGGCTCATGAACCAGATGGTGCCATCTTCGTCCACTGACTGTGTGCCCATAGGTCGTGATACAACGGCACCATTTGAATAGGTGCAAAACATGCATATCTGGTCGCTTGCAAGATCTTTTATCTTTTCAATGGCTGATTGACCACTGAGGCTTTTTTTATCTCCCATAAATATTGTTTTAATGAAATGTTGCACAAACTATACCAGCGGACAACTCATTCAGTGTCCAGGGCAGGGTGGCACGGGTTTTTCACCTGATCCCAAAACTTTTATGACAAAAAAGAAAACTGCCAAAAAAACGGCGGCAAAGAAAACGGCAGCGAAGAAGACATCCAGAAGAACTCCGGCTAAGAAGTCTGCAGGTAAACGGACTGCTGTGAAGAAAGCAGGCGCAAAGAAGACAGCGCCGAAAAAGAAGGGAGGGAAGAATAAACTGGGCGTGAAGAATTCGCTCGTGAACAACATCAACGCCCGTAAGAAAAAAGGTATATCCCGGAAGAAAAAAAGCTCCACGGTATCCCGGAAACAGTATCGAAAAATGGAGGATAATTGGGGTAAATAGTCCTCATCTTTACCCGGCTTTCCCCGCGTTAGACGAAACGCTTTCTATCCAGCCGCGAATGAATTCTTCATCCTTTCCTTTTTTACGGGCAAGATGTTGAACCAGCTCGGCTGCATTGTTTTCACCATCATAGCGCAGATCATCATCGCTTAGGGTAGGGTCTGCTTCCTTGAGTTTTTCCTTCACCTCATTCCAGGGCCTGTCCAGTTTTAATTTGTTCATATACTCTAATTTTAAAAGGCTGGCCGCTTAGTCGCGGTCAGCCTGTTTGTCTTGTTTTGTGTTCCTGTGATCTTTCTTGTTGTGCGTCACATCATCGCCTTTGGTCAGTTGCTCCTCGTTTTCGCGGCTGTCAAGGTTATCCTTGTTTTCAGGGCGTTGTTTGTTGGCGTTGAAGTTCGTATTGGAGGGTTGATTTTGAGGTTTGGTATGTTTCATAACATTCGTTTCCCATAAACCACAAAATACCATACCAAAGAAGGGTTCAGGAGGGCATTTTCAGGCTGATCATCCGACGGCCTTTCGGCAATTCTTTGGAAAAATAATAAACTGCTGCTACGTGGGAGGACGTTTTAGTGGCCAGAATTTCTTTTACTGCCACGCCGATGGTTGCGGCGCCGTTCTCGCGATCCCTGAATTCCCAGCTCCTGATCGTTTTGTCGCCGTCCATTAGTACCAGTTTCCGTTCTTTACCTTTTTCACCGCAATGTCTGTACTTCACGCGCAATTGATCGTTTTCATTGTCATGTGTCAATGCGAAAGCGGCGGTAGAGTTCTCGCCATGCCCTTCGCCGATCAGGCGATCGTTAATAAAAACCTGGTAATGATCACCCCCAAAAGTTGTCGGAGCAGCGTCTTTTTTTTCAGTGTGAAAAGATGCCAGAAATAGCAATGGTGCAAATAATAATTGTTTCATGATGATTGTTTTAAGGTGAATAGATACAACACAAAAAAACAACGTTCACAGCGCGGTCTTTTTTCTCTTAGATGTATCGCATGATATTCTTGATCAATCGCAGATTCGTGACTTCCAAAAAGCCTATACACTAAGAAACCGTGTCAGTTACACGCGTTTCTTCAACAAGCTTCCCCTGGGTAACTATACGCAGTATGACATGAGTTCCCGGTATAGCTATGATATACATGGGAATGTGGACACACTCCTGCACCACTATCGGACGGGCGCGATGCAGGCACATGGTAATAACCAGTTCAAGGCGATGGCCTATAACTATGACCTGATCAGCGGGAAGGTGAACGAGGTTCACTATCAACCAGGCATGCCAGATGAGTTTTACCACCGGTATGAATACGACGCAGAGAACAGGCTGACAGACGTTTTTACTACCAACCGAAAAGTGTTGCTGGGCTTACCAAATCTCGAGGAGCACGATGCGCGCTATGAATACTATAAGCACGGTCCGTTAGCCAGAACCATACTGGGGCATCAACAGGTGCAGGGTATTGACTACGCGTATACGCTACAGGGATGGTTGAAAGGAGTGAATAGCGACAGCCTGTTGGATAAGGATGGAACAGCCCCAAGCGTCGTGGGCCGGGATGCCTATCGATTCTCGCTTAACTATTTCAATAAAGAGTATCAACCAATAGGAGCTGCGGCGGCAAACAGTTTCCCTGACCACACAGCCTATTTGGGCGGCCGCGCGTCTGAGTATAGGCCGCTTTACAATGGAAATATTTCATCCATGGTGGTCGGTATCCCGAAGGTTGGTCAAACGCATCTGTACAATTACGGATATGACCAGCTAAACAGGATCGTCAGCATGGACGCGTGGACGGGTTACAACGCAGTAACTGGATCATGGAATGGCCTTACTCCTATGGATGCTTACCAGGAACGTGTCACGTATGATGCGAATGGGAACATTGGAGCCTACAAACGCAATGGCAGCGCCGGTCAGACATCAATGGATGATCTGACATATCAATATCCAAAAGATGCCAATGGCAACAAGATAAATAACAGGTTGCGGTATGTTCACGACCAGTTAGCGGAGGGGAATTATACGGAAGATATTGACAATCAGACTGCTTTAAGTTTAGCAGCGGTCCAGGCCGAGAAGCAGACTGAACAGGCAGGCGATAATTATGGGTATGATGCGATAGGAAACCTGATTAAAGACACGAAGGAGGGAATCTCCTCCATCCAGTGGACTGTATACGGCAAGATCAGGTCAATTAGCAAGACGGACGGAACGGAGATAGCCTACACCTACGACGTGGCCGGCAACCGGATCAGCAAGGCTGTCACGAAAGATGGAGCGACTGTAACCACGTGGTACGCGCGGGATGCCCAGGGTAACGTGATGAGTGTGTACACGAATGCCGGATCGGACTTAACTTTGGTAGAGCAGCATCTGTACGGCAGCAGTAGGATAGGGGTTTGGAACCGGTCTGTCGACATGAACGCGGTCAGTGGATCCGGGATGGTTTCCCTGGATCGCGGACATAAGTTCTTTGAGTTGAGCAATCATTTGGGTAATGTGCTGGTGACTGTTACTGACCAGAAAAAGGGTGTTGACCTGGATAGTGATGGCGATATTGAGGCTTGGGAAGCAGTCGTTGCGACGGCAAATGATTACTATCCCTTTGGGATGGTAATGCCTGGGAGGAAATTTGATGCCGGAAGTCAATATAGGTATGGGTTTAACGGAAAAGAACTTGCAACAGAAACTACTTCAACTACTACTTATGATTATGGCTTTAGAATTTATTCGCCTGCACTCGGTCGCTTTCTAAGTATTGACCCTTTAATTGCAAAATATCCTGAATTAACATCATATCAGTTTGCAAGTAATACACCAATACAAGCTGTTGATTTAGACGGAGCAGAAAGTATGTTTGGGTGGAGCATTGGTATTCCTCCAGGTAAGGCTCATGAAGTTGTACAGGGATGGCAAGACCAAAATAATAAAATAACTAATGGGACTGCATCAGGGATAAAAAAATCCGTACAAAAGACATGGAGTTTTATTACAAATGATGCTTGGAAAGCTTCTACATGGAAAAATTTGGGGCTTTTTATAGAAGAAGCTGCACTTGATATGTCAACGGTTAAGATAGCACCTTCGCCAAATATTGATGCCAAAGCACAGGATTTTAAAGATAATGTACTTAATGGTGATGCCTTTACAAGGTCTGAATATTTTTCTGAATTAGGCACAGATATATTATTATCAAAAGGCGTAAACAAACTATTTACTGTAACAAAAGGAATGAGTCTTGCTCAAAAAATTAATGCAAGAACAAATTTTGTAGCCGCTAAATATGCCTCTGCAATTGAAAAATATGGTGCTGACCATATAGATTTTACAAAGCCAGTTTCAGAGGTAAGTAATACAGGTAGTTTGGTTAATGGCAAAAAACTTGTTCAGTGGAGAGACCCGTCTAATCAAAATGCAAGTCCATTTTTCACTTATGAAGGTGTTGACCCCAGCACTTTAGGTATACCCAAAACTTATACTCAAATGTACTATGTGGAGCTTTCAGGTCAAAATACATTCTTGCAATCAACAGCAAACAAAGTAAAAGCCTTCTCACCACAAAAAGATCCGGGAGTAAACGGTATGTATAATGGCGGTGGTACACAATTATACTCCACAGAAGCTGCAAAAACGGCGACATTTACACCAGCAAACCAATAGAATTATGATTGAAGAAATTGATAAAAAAATTGCCGTATTACTAAAGTACAGAGATTCTGATTATGTAAAAAAATACCCCGAATTACAAGGGTGGATTTGCGATACAATTGGGCATTGCTATAACTTAGAAAGTTGTACGTTGTTGTCGAATCAAAAATTGAATTCATATTCCAGTAATTTTTTTAGCGCAAAGTCCTCTGTAAACAGGCATTATAGAGATTGGGGATTAGACGAAGTCGCAGATATATACAATGAACTTTGTGTAATAGCAGACCCATATTTAAATATTTAGTAAGGTAAAATCATTCAGTCGCTTACAAAAATGTAAGCGGCTTTTTTTATTCCTTCGCCTCCCCGCTTTGGCGAGAAATAAATTGGAAGCACTTGCGAATGAGAGTGTTAATCTGTCAGGTGTTGATGGGTATGGAGCTCAATAGTACGGAAAATTGAAGAAAGTGGTAAGCAAATATGGGCGCAGGTTCGTGATGGTAAAATAACGAATGGCGGAATTAACGATACTCCAAGACAATCTAATCCATCAACCGGGCTTTCCGCGGAAGTGCCGCCAAATACTATAGCGAATTTTTAATGGAAACGACTTTATTAACTAAAAAGCAAGGTTATCTGGCCATGTACCATTTTTTGTTTGAATTGCATAACGGACCACGATGACAACCTCGCAATCTATTTAGGATCGATGAAATTTTTGAGTGACGTAACTCCTTAGCGTACGACCCCTTGGAATGTTAGTGCCGGGAGAAAGTTTAATGGGGGAGGCCTGATAGGTAAGGGGTCAATGGTAGGAGAACAATAAAAAGGTCCAGGGAGAAGGAAACTATTGATAGCCTTATCAAACTCATATTGTTTTCAATCATTTGGCTAAGAGTTAGCCGCAACTATGCCAAAAGTGGCAAATATTTTTCGATTGCCTCAGCCTAAATAATAATCGTGGACGGTAACAATTTCTTTAACGCCCTATGGGCCCCAACATGCAATAAATTGCCTTCTGAGTTTGGACCTTACATTGCTGAGTAGGAACTGTATGGATTAAGGACAGTCAGCGTTTTAGAATGCTTTTTTTGTGATATTATTTATTCGATATATGTCAATGTCCCGTAGATCCCGATTCATCAGATGCGTTTTTCGCACGACCATAAGTTCGGGAACGTTATTTCCGACGATATCGAATAATAAAAAGTCAGATCTTTCTGGGCTTCTTGATAATTCTATAAATGTGGTGTTTTGGCTGACTTTTTCGGAAACATATATGCGGTATACCCCGTTCGAATTATTTCTTGTGAGATACACCCAATATTCATTATGATCGATAAAATATAAAACCTCCTCGTTTTTATTGAATAGATGGTTTAAGGTATCAGGTATTTTGTCGTATCTAAACGTGTATTGTGAGATTTCTTCAATAACAAAAGAACGCGTTCTCAATTCACGTTTGAGGACCTCAACGGAGGCCTGATATTTTACTCTTAGCCTTTTGGCCAATAAAGTATCGCCACTTTTGAAGGCTTCTTTATAGAAAAATGCAGCCGCAGTATCCACATTTGGGTTACTATTCTCAATTATGATAACGGTGTCTCTTTGAAGTGAAACGAAGGATTCAGCACCACAAAGGTCTCGATAAACGGGTTCGATTTTGAGAACATTTTTTTCGATATGGCAAAAGGAAAACAGCACAGATACTCCAAGTACAATAAAAATATAACGCATATATTGATATTAAGGGTCTCTTCTATCGGTCGTATAATTATAAACCGGAACATCTTTTGCATCTTTTGGCAATTGCTCTGGATGCTGGTTAAAATATTCCTGAAGTGCCTTTTCGTTAAAAATAAACGTCGTGGATTTCTCCGCCCCTTCGGTTCGTAGTTTAACTACTAATGTAGTTGCAAACTTGCCTGACACTTTTCCATCTTCTTGCAACCAAAAGTAGATCCTCGCCATTTTCCAGATCCCGTCAGGTCTGTTAAGATCCCCCCAGTACCCCTGTCCAGTAAATCCCGGGTATGGGTTATTAATTTGGGGGTCTTTAAAATCCGCTGTCAACCCAACCTGAAGCGCCTTGGCATTCTCAACTAATTGACTAATTGCGGGAGACCTAGCTAACTGGCCTATGGTTTTAGTTTGATATTCGTCTTCAGAGCTTTGGTTGGCGTATGTGTCATCACCTAACGCAACCATCCATGTCATAACCCATAATGTCGGTAAGGAGGACTTGCCCGGCCGATTAAATGCATATGACCCGTTTAACCCTTTTGTCACACTTCCATCACGCGCGATTCTATTGTAATAAACCCAGCCCACTGCTTGCTGCTGTTCCAGGGACAGGGCCCCATGATTAGTTTCTCCCATAACCGTCGCAGTAATGGCTATCATTTCTTTGTTCGTAAAGGTAAGCGTCGGAGTCTTCTCATTGGCCTTAGCTCGCTGTATCCAGCTAGGAGTATTTTCTGAATGTTCCAGGATTTCCTTGATTTTCTCATTCTCGTTTACCGTTTTTTCGGGCTCCAAACCGTCGACATCTACAGACAATATCGGGTTATTTCCCGCGAATTGGTAGGGAGTAAAGTAAGGATAAGACTGCGTCAATGGGTCAACTGATAGAAATCGAGCGAGAGCGGTATTATAGATTCGGAATCCATAATCTTGCTGATTTCCTTCTCCATAAACCTCATTATCGTTTTCCTTCCCATTAAATCCATACCTGTACTGGCCTCCGACGTCAAACTTCCGTCCAGGCATTACCATCCCAAAGGGATAGTTACAGATTTCGCCTATAGCCTGTATTGGGAAAAGGCTTCAAAGAACTTTACTTACCGCAATTAAATTTATTAGATATTTTCGGCATATTTTGGACGTCTTTGCGACGTGCGAGAAACTAGGGCTTTTGACTTTGTGTCGATCAGTCAGGGGGCTGAACCAATCTTTTAACAGTCGCTTATGACTAAATACGAGGTTGAATTGGACTTAGGGTTAGCTATGCACCAATCCAGTAATTTTGGTTAAGGGGCTCTGGGACTTAGCAAGGTGATCGACTTTAAGTTGATTCGTCCGTTTGAGCGCTTGAAAATGCCAACCGAAGTTTTATTCGACTCGGAAGGGCTTCTAAATCTACAGGTTAAAGTATGATCATGCACTCCTATGTATATTGCCGGTCCGAGAGGTTAATGGCGCTTGGCTTTATAAGATGTTATTGAAGAAAGCGTGACCCTGTAAACGTCGCTCCAAATACCGATAATAAATTTTTAGAAAATTCTCCTCTGTTACATTTAATTCTTTGACAGCGTTTAATAGGTAACGTCGTACCTCGGCCTCGGAATGAAATTCGAGAATCGAAGACGTATTAGAGACAGTCGTCAATAACTTTAATAATCTGTCATATCGTTTCTCTTGCCATAAATATTTAACCTGGATTCGAAAATATTCACGCCGTTCCCATTGCTGTATAGGGCTGAAGGAAAATAAGCTATCCGCGCTTAAGTAGGATTGCGTTAACAGATACACTTTCTGCAATTGATTGGTCAAAAGATAGTGTTCACACAGTAACACACGAGCCTGAATCGAATCTTTGGTTTTTTTGAGTGAGTTAACATCGTTAAAACAAGTTAAAAAAAGCTTATCCGTCGTAACTCCAGCCATCAATTTCAAGGAATCGATACTGCATTTAGAAGACCTCTCCATCCCCTGCAATCTCAAGTAATACCTTACCGTATCAGCATTTCGATCTTTCCAATATTCCAATAATTCATCATAAACGGCGGCCTTATATTTGTTAGCAGAGATTAATTGCTTAAAATAATTGTCAGCATTGTGATAATTGCCAGCCTTCAAATTTAGTTTTGCAGCTAGGAATTGAGGTCGCCCGACCAATGACGCTGAGGGTATAGGAATTCGAACCTTGTGTCCTGCACTATCAATTGTGTCGAGGACACGGTCAAGCATGCCTAAATATTCAAACTCGAACTCAACAGCAAGTTTAAGCTCCTGGGAAAAGCGCACTTTATCTTTAATTAGTGCGTGGGTTCTAAGAAGAATATCTCTCAATAATTTAACGCTAACGTCCCCTTGCTGCTCAGCAAACCGGTACGTCAAATACATATTTAATGGGGAATTGTCTATTAAGTTCTCTAATAGGAAGTTACCGCCATAGATCGGATTTCTGACATACCCTTCGTTTATTAAAAGTGAATAACCTTCTGCGATGTCATTCCGTTGCATCAAGCTAAAAAACTGATGAACCCAATTTCTATGATCGCACTCTGCATATCCCATTGCGCAGACATAAAAGTCATTGGCTGACTGATTATCCGATTGCCCTTTTGTATAGCACGACGAGCATACAGAAATCATGCAGCATATAATAAACATACTAGTCTTATTCATGGTATGAATTCTAGTTCTCGCTGATAGTTGCATTTGGCTTTTCAAAACGTTGCTTAAGGAGCTCATGAGCGGCTTTCAATTTAGGATCTGGATTTCCTTCTTTATATTCAACCGTCCTATTTATACCCGTGTTACCACTTCCACTTTGGCTCGGTTTTAATACAGTAACCTCCAGGGAAAAATCATATTTCAAATCAGTGATAACGTCCCTGTTTTCCAATATTAAGTTTCCCCATGTGCGAATAATTTGTTGGTTGTTGATATTGTCGCCCGCAACGAATCCATCTGTCATATAGTTTACGAGCGCCTGTTGCACATATGGATCACTGAGGTCTTCCGGGAACCCCTTGCTTTTACTTGCCGCTCTCATAAGTTTATCTGCCTCGTCCAAAGCTTGCAAACTTACTTGGCCATAAGCCATTTCCTTTTTATTTATCTGTTGATAGGCCACTTTATTAACGAACACTATAAGATCTACAAGTCCACCGACAATGTCTGGAGCCATCCGTTCGTTAGCCCAGGTGGCCCGCTTATTATTCTGCCACCGATGCTTCCTGGTATTCTTAGGCATGCCTTCATATTGCTCAATTTTCGGAGTGGAATCGTCATCCATCTGCAGCGGCTGTGGCTTATTGTCTGGGTGGTTCATGATGACCTTATGGATCGCTGCATCCGTTACCCAAATATGAGTTGCAAGTTTATAATTTGATACTACTTTCTCGTAGGTGTTCAATCTATACAGAGAGACAGAATACTGATTTTTCGAAAGATACTGCAAAAATTCTGCTCCATCTAAGTCAATTCCGTCTATAGGCCGATTAGAAGCGAATTGGTATGGTGTCAGCATTGGATAATTTTGACTAAGTGGGTCAAGGCTTAGAAACTTCCCAATTCTCGGATTATATATCCTGAGTCCATAATCCTGCTGATTACCTTCCCCCTTCACTTCGTTATCGTTCTCTTTCCCATTAAACCCATACCTATACAGGCTTCCAGCATCGAACTTCCTCCCAGGCATTACCATCCCAAAGGGATAATAGTCCGTACCCGTGAAACGTCGGCGGGAAAAGGATTTCAAAGAACATTGCTACGTGCAATTAAAGCATTTATTTGATGTTTTCGGCATCATTTCGAGTAGAAAAATACATGTAAAACCGTCAAACGAGGCGTCGGTGGCTGATCTTCCAGCCGCCTTCTACAGTATTTGACATCTAATCGTCATAACCTCCCTAAACCGCGTATCTATGTATAAAACAGGCAGCCGTGCAGAGAATCTCCTAAAATGCAAACAGCAAGTAATGGAGAATAAAAGAACGTCTTGTTATGCAAGAGTTTTATTCAGCTATCATGGCTGCCAACGCAATCGATTTTATTTAGTACTCTTGACACCAAACTAGTCTACCTCGATTGATCCACGCCCACATTTTGTTAGTAAGATAACTCGCTAGTGTTTTAGTTATTACAAATTTCGTATCCAGGTTTACGATGTCCCATTCTCCGGCGGAATTTATTTTCCGGCAGTCAAAACCTATCGAATTCGAATTTATTTTCGAAAAGCTGACAAATGGCCCACGCCAGGTTATTTCACTCATTGAAAAAATCTCAAACGATCTCGGAGAAAAGATTTTTAATGAATGAACGTGGCCGTAAAATGACAAAATTGTTGTGGGTATCCCAATATTGATATCGGTTGGCTCCAATGTAACGATGCCAGCGTCGTTAAGTTTTAGTTCAAATTTATATTTACCGTTACCATTGTTTAGTGCCGCGATCATGCTTTGAATATACTCCATGTCAATCTTTTTTCTTGGTTGCCTGTTCAAGAGCCTGATTAGCTTTTCCCACTTTTTTCAGCTCCTTTCTTATTTCACTTTTGAATGCCGTAACTACCTTCTTTTGTTTTGGACTAAGTTTGGGTTGATTTTTCAAGGGTTTACCATTTTGACCAACTCGAACCTCTTTTCCGCCACCTTTTACATGGGCATGTGCAGGTTTGTGAACGTCATTTGATCCATGCGATTTAATTTCGACCCCGTCCTTTTTACCTAAAACCTTCCCCGGGCGACTAGGAGAGGTTGAATTTGCCGATGCCGCCTCCGTATTTATTATTTGCTGACGTCGCCTGAGAATTTGTTGACTGCTCTGGTGACTTTTCGATGTTCTTACTGTTATCAACCGCACCCTCTAGTCCAGCCAATTTGTTCAACGCCCATCCAAGATCAACGGTAGCTGCAGTGATCACGGCCGCGCCGTAAGTTGTTGTAACTGCACCTGCCAGAGCAGTGGGCGCACCGACTACCGCACCTACACCCGTCCCGCTAGCTGTCGCACCAATTGCCATCGCGGTCGTACCCCCGGATGCAACGCTTGTACCTATCAATAGTGCTGAAACATCACCTAGTATCCTGCCGTAGAGGTAGATGGATTTATCATAATCATTGTCATAGTCATCTAGATTCGCGGTATTGATGAACGGTATATTGTCTGTAATACCGCCAGACAACGCATTGACATTCGCGTTAGCAAAGCCCCGTAAAGCTATGGAGGATTCTGTTGCATATACGCCTAATTTAGCTTTAGCATTTGAAAGAATTTGTTGCAATTGCGCCTTGGAATACTCTAAACCATCTAGGTCGATGCCATCAATCGGTCGATTACTAGCAAACTGGTAAGGTGTCAGTTCAGGAAATTCACCGACTAGGGGATCAGCACTAAAAAATTTGCCAAGTCTCGGATCGTAGATCCGCATCCCATAATCCTGCTGATTTCCATCCCCCTTTACTTCGTTGTCGTTCTCTTTACCATTAAATCCGTACCTATAAAGGCTTCCAGCATCAAACTTGCGCCCAGGCATTACCATCCCAAAGGGATAGTATTCGAGTGTTGTCACAGCCGCGTAATCTAATCAAAGAACTTAGGCATCAAAACCCGCTCATTCACTAAAATTGTAGTCAGCAACTTTACCACCCTATTAAAGTTCTCCGAATCCAATTAATGATCTGGAACTAGCTCATTCAAGTAATTTTACGAAGTACGTCCAGTTTCATCTAATTGTTAATTTGGAAATCAGTACCGACAACTATGAATCTTCAAAGTTGCTCTTTCCGCCTAAAGAATCACTTGCTCGCTCGGGTGCATATTCCCCTTAGCTTCAAAATACACGGACAAGTAAAGTACTCAATTGGTAAGGTCTAAGACAAAGATTTTTTTAAAGGTAATTAGACCAGAGATCAACAAATTAATCTGTATATCACTCACGGTTTTTCCGATAATACTTTTCGTTTTCGAAATCCCAGATAAGTTCGCCGGGCTGCGGTAAATACCGAGGGTCGTCAATGTTTAAGACAACCTTACCTAGTTCAAAGTAAGGATTTTTTTTACCTGCCAAATGATCTTCTATGCGCTGTACAAGAGATATTTCATTCCATCCCCCTGCACTTTCCAACCCGATGCACTCCTCTGGTTTAGCAGCCTTTTCAATATTCGTATGATGCCAAAATATAACACAATCACTTATGTTTACAGTATCTTGGCGGAAGGATGGGGGTATTTTCTGGATGTCAGTTTGGTCCAATTCCTGGAACCCAATCACCTCAAAAAGACCTTTTGTTATGACTGATTTGAATATACTGGCATAAAAAATAAACTGCTCCTTGGAGAGTTGATCTATTGGAGGTAATGGTTCTCCTACGGTTATCAATTTATGATATATACCCACCCCGTACTCATACATCAGCCTCCCGAATATTACCCGGTCGCAGGAAAGATTGATTTTTATATATGATCCTACTTTAAATTTCTGCCTCAATTTTGCCGTCATAGTTTATCGTTGTCCTGTCGGGGTATCTCTTGCATTATTGTTAGGAATTGACCCAAATTCGGCGCGTGCAGCCTGGTCGTACAACGCGCGACGCTTGTTACTTCTGGAAACGGCGCGAATTTTATTTCTTGAAGTCCCCCCTCACTTTGGGCACCACCGTGGTTATCTACCAAATGCTGTTCACGTCCCCTTATCGCTGGTTGATTAGCGGAATATTTATCTAGCCGTGCCACACCATACCCTTCGTTGTTCAAGATAGTATGATTTGCTTCACGACCCAAAATCGCCTTTTCGGCTTCAGCGGTTGTTGGCGCGCCACCGGTGTAGGTACCGGAGGTTCTCCCTGAATATACCGTGGAGGTGCCATCCGGATTAATCTTAGTTTTGGTGTACGTGACCCAAAAATTTCTTGGTTTACGATTGGTATTATCGCCGTCATCTGGGGCTTTTTCAGGAGCTGGAACAGGCGAAGGTACGGGCTCAGTCTGAATGGGCAGGTAGATCGGTGCGCCTTCTGGCCAATAATCCGACAACCACTGAGGAAGCTCCTCGGGGGAGGCAGGCGGAAGATCAAATCCCCGTCCCGGTCCTGTCCACCCTCGCCAAAAAAGATACTCGTTAGAGGTACCTCCAATTTCTGGGTATAGGTCAGTGGCTACATCTTGCGGAGTAGCGCGCCCGGATGTAAATATCCTGCCTATCCATCCTAATACCCCAGTAGTAACAGCCTTTACAACGGCCGTCCGGGACATCGCCTGACGATTTACGAGGTGTACTAACTTCCCATTGCCCTTTTTCCAAGCAACTTTTAACTTGGTTTCTCCAAGCTTTTCTTCGGTTATGGTAATCGCCTCTTGTTCTTCCAAACCGTCGAGGTCAACTGCCATAATGGGAGAGTTCCCCGCAAATTGATACGGCGTGTAATAGGGATAAGACTGAGTAAGTGGATCAACAGATAAGAAACGAGCAACGCCCGGACTATATATTCTAAATCCGTAATCGTAAGTGGAGGTCTCGAACGGCTCAGGATCATTCTCCTTCCCATTAAACCCATACCTGTACTGGCTTCCGGCATCAAACTTTCTTCCAGGCATTACCATCCCAAAGGGATAGTATCTAATTTCTCTACGTTATAGGTAGGGTGGGCGATTCAAAGAACTAAAGCTGTAGCAATTATAGCACTATTTGGAGGTTTTGGTCGCTTTTCTGTGATATTTTGCGTCAAAAAAATGCAGAAATCTTACGACTTTGATAGCTACTTCCGAAAATTCATAAGGGATAGTCGAACCGGTCGCCGACTTCAGCCCAGTGGCCGAAAATTGACGGCAGGGACGATTGCCAACTATCAGTTTACCCGATCCCTAATTTTATCTTTCTCCGATACAAAAGAATTTAAGCTGAGAATTCTGTCTGCCCGGAAACTGACTGCAAGACAGAATATCAGTGAAAAAAGGTATTGGAACAGGTTTTACAACCGCTTCAGTGCCTATTTACATGACGAGAAAGGGTACAGCGATAACTATGTAGGTGTTACGATCAAAAATTTGAAATGCTTCATGAACTATCTGAATCGAGACCTGGCACTCGGAATAGGAGATTTCCACAAGTCGTTTCATGTCAGGAAAGAAGAGGTACCCATCTACCCATTAACTCCAGAGCAATTGCAATTCCTAATAAGCGATGGTGTCTTCCACAGTTCGTTAAGTAAAATGATGTTGGAGGTCAGGGATTTCTTCATTTTCGGTTGCACCGTCGCGTTGCGATTTTCAGACCTGTCGGCATTACGATCTGGAAATGTACAATACATCAATGGGCAGGCTCACCTGGCTGTCAAATCGATAAAGACAGGCTCTGCGACATTAGTCCGGCTACCTCCATACGCTGTTCAGATAATTGACCGCTACAAGAAGGGCAGAAGGTTGTTGCCTAAATTCAACGTCACTAATTTAAACAAGTATATTAAGCTGCTCCTGGAAAAAGCAGGTTTTACGCAGCCGGTAGAGGTGGTGCGTTCAAAACGCGGGCGGCCATTCAATGGGTCCGGGAAGGGAAGCGTGGTCCGGTTTTCAGATCTGGCAACGACTCATACCATGCGTCGGACAGCGATCACAACAATGTTGAGCCTTGGTGTGCCGGAGCAGGTGGTCAGAAAAATTAGCGGGCATTCGCCGCTGTCGGCAGCGAACAAGTTTACTGTGCCATCCGCTGACATTGCTTTCCATAACATACTGCCCGCGTGGGTATACTCGTTCCGCCGCTGTCCTGCTACTCCCTCATTCTCATCAACAATCTGACTTCCGACCGCCCGCAATGCATGCCTTTACCAAAGTCAACTGCAGGTACTCTTTTTATAATTATCAGTAAATAATATCCCATCCATCTTTTCAACACTGGCTAATCGATCTTGCCCATGCAGACGATCCATAAAAGGCAAATGCAAAACAAAATATTAGCAGACCAGCAATTCCTCACCACCCAAACCTACTGCTTCCCCTGCCTGAAGATCTTAGCCATCGCGGCGTATAGTTGAGGATGTTTTTGCTGAAGCAGGTCGGGCCGTTCAAAAAAATATTCTGATACCACCGCAAAGAATTCTGCCTGGTTGGTGGCTCCATACGGATCGATATCCGACTGGTTGCGCATTATCTTATTGATCTCCTTTTGCATCAGTTGTATCCAGGGTATTGCGGTTTGTTTGTCGGTGAAATGTTCCGGGATACCATCGATACTTCCATCTGATTTATCGATGAGGTGGACGAACTCATGGATCACTGTATTGTTTTTCCCGGTCTTGTTGAGAAAGCCCTGGCGAAGTTCATGACGGGAGAGAATCATCACGCGTTCAAACGGACCATTCCCCACAAGTCCGAGTATGTTCCGGCCACTTCCTTCCTGGCTAAAATCTTCATCAAACGAGTCAGGATAGAGCAGCACTTCATTGAGGTGGCGGTATTCCCAGCCCGGAAAACCAAAGATGGGAATAATGGCGCCTGCACCGATCAGTACCCTGTCGAGATCCGTTACTTCCGTATTGATGCCCGTGATCCTCACATCCCAGAGGAAGCGTTGCATGCGCTGTTCAAACTGCGCGCGCCCGCCTGCATCAAGCCTGGTGTAAAAAGGCACTTCGGTTTCCAGCAGATGCCGGTATGTTTCCGGGAATGGGGGAAGTGGAGCGGGCTTCTTTTTTCGACGAACGATCAGGTACCAAAGTATGGCCAGTGCAGCAGCGATGAGGGTTAAAGTGAAATTATCCATAATGGGGATTTGATTAACCGGCCATCCTGCTGCGGATGCGGCTAAGGGTCTCGATGGTCATACCCAGGTAAGAGGCGATGTATTTCAGGGCTATGCGGTTGATAAGATCTTTTTTGGTTTCCATGAAACGTTCATACCGGCGCATAGCGGAAGTGATCCTGCAGATATAAGCACGCTCTTCTGCGTCGCGGTAACTTTCTTCCAGCAATTTTCTTCCGACGATATTTGTCTCCGGGTATTTCTCATATAACTCTTCCACCAGGCTATAAGGTATCACGATCAACTGTGCCGCTTCAATAGCCTGCACATATTCATTGGTGGTGGTTTTCAGTCCAAGCCCCCGGATGGAACCAACGATCTCATTCTCGGCATTGATCCAGGTGGTGATCTCCTTGTCTTTCTCTTTGAGAAAACCACGTATCACGCCTTTCAATACCAGGTATAGGTTGTCCGCCGCATCACCCGGTTTGATCAGGTAGCGGCCCCGCGCAAAACTCGTGAGGTAGGTTTGCCGGTCAATCAGCATTTTGGCCGCATCACTGATAGGGCTTATGCTGTTGAAGAACGTGGTGATCGGGGAGTGGCCATCTTTTGTATTCCATGACTTTGTACCGGCACGATGGGGCATTCAGTTCGTTTTCCGACTAAAATACTGAATATGAAGATAGAAAGATCAATCAGTCCTTTATCCACTGCAGTATCTCACCGTTGGATAGCTGTAGCCAGTAAATGCCTTTCTTCAGGTTTCCGATAGGAATCGTTTGTTGCGGCATGGTAAGCGTGCCCTCTGCAACTGCAATACCACCAAGCGACCGGATGGTATAGGTTATTCCTTTTGCCTGTGGCACCCATGCGTTGATGGTAAGTCCGTCCCCTTTAACGGGGTTGGGGAAGATCACGGCAGCGGCGGGTTTCTCATTTTTGCGGACCATCCGGATGTCAAGTTGCCTCTCGCGGCCATCTGCATAGTGCTCGGTGAGCTTGTAGTAATGTTTGCCGTCTTCTATTGCCCGGTCGATCAGCGTATAGGTAAATTCACCCGTAGGGATGCCATTCACCTTTACTGTATCAAGCGAGTTGAATTCGCCGTCATTGCTGCTTTTACTAATGATAAAATAGGTGTTGGTGCTTTCTGCGGTCGTTCGCCATTTCAGCAACACATCACCATTTTGCTGCAGAGTGGCATGAAACGAAAGCAGGGTTATCGGCAGCACTTTCGGTTCGGTCCAGGTAAAATCGTCTATGGCGATGTAGTCGGCTTCGCGCTGATCGATGCTCAGTTCGAGTTCTGAAACAGGAATGTTGGCAAACGCAGCAAGATCGATCTTTTCAAACGCTGTAGTTGCTGTGAAGCTGGTGCGGAATCTTTGCTGACCCGCCAGATTTCCTGTGACAGTTATGGTGGCGTTATTCATCGGCCCGTCTATCAGCGCACGAAGTGATAGGGGCAAAAACAAACTACCATCCGGTGTCGCTATGGAGAATCGCTGTTGCTGGCCACGTTGCAGGCCATTATGCGCAAAACGCTGGACAGAACTCCCTGATGTTGTTGAGCCGATTGTTAGGTTTACCAGCCGAAACGAGCGCCGGTTCTGATCGAAGCGGTCTGCTCCGTCCTGGCTCTGCTGAAAGTCTTGCGTGGCTTGAGACGATCCTGTATAAATAAGGGTAAGTAAAAAGATGAGCAAGAGAAGGATTCGTTGGGGCATAGGTACGATTTAGAAGCCTGGGCGGCCCAGGGCGGATCAAAATAGAAATTTCACCGAAGAACCTTTCTTTCACCAGGTACAAATTGCCAAAATCAGGTAAATATCTCGGTGAGGGATATCGGAATTCTCCTATATGAAGTGCGACTATTTTATCAGATTTGCATAGTTTCTTATCCTGCAATTGTTTCGTGCGGAAAAAACCAGAGCTTTATTCAATACCGCATTGCCATGAAAAATAATCTCCTCCTCACGCTCTTCCTCTACATTTTTTCTTCAATGATTTGCATGGGGCAACCTGTGACAGAGCACGGCGCCCTGAAGGTGCAGGGAACAGCCCTACTTGACGCCAGCGGGAAGCCCGTGATGCTTCGCGGGATGAGTTTCGGGTGGCATTGCCTTTGGCCGCGGTTTTACACGGCGGGAGCGGTCGAATGGTTACGCAAGGACTGGAATGTAAACGTAGTAAGAGCCGCGTTGGGAGTGGAGTTGGGAAATGACAGCTACCTGAAACGGCCTGAGTGGTCTGTAAAGAAAATCACAGACGTGGTCGATGCCGCTATCCGTGAGAATATCTATGTGATCATCGACTGGCATAGCCATAATATAAACCTTGCTGAAGCAAAAGCTTTCTTCACTGCAATGGCAAATAAATACGGCGAATACCCGCACGTGATCTATGAAATTTTCAACGAACCCGATTATGAAACCTGGGCAGAGGTAAAAGCTTATTCCGAAGAAGTGATCGCCGCCATACGTGCCATCGACCCGGATAACATCATTCTTGTTGGCTCTCCGCATTGGGACCAGGATGTGCATGTTGTTGCTGACGACCCCATCCGTGGTCATACCAACCTTATGTACACCCTGCATTATTACGCAGCTACACACAAAGACCAACTTCGCCAGCGGGGAGACTATGCATTAAGTAAGGGTTTACCCCTGTTAATTTCTGAATCTGCAGGTATGGAAGCCACCGGCGACGGCCCCCTGGACACAGCCGAATGGAAGAAATGGATAGACTGGTCAGAAAAGAATGGAATCAGTTGGATCACCTGGTCTGTGTCGGATAAAAATGAGACATGCTCCGTATTGCTGCCTTCCGCATCTTCCGAAGGAAACTGGACACCATCAGACCTTAAGCAGTCAGGCATACTGAGCCGCGAAATGCTGCGGCAATATAATGGAGGGAAAAATCAGCCGCCCCAACGGTAGCTGGTGATGTCGAGGCCGGCAAGATCCAGCACCCGATCCACCACAGTTGCTGCAACATCTTCCAATGTTTTTGGCCGGCTGTAAAAAGAAGGAGTAGCAGGACAAATGATGCCACCAGCAAGGGTTACAGCCTCCATGTTCCGGATATGAACCAGGTTATACGGAGTGTCACGCACCACGCAGATCAGTTTTCTTCGCTCTTTCAACACCACGTCTGCAGCTCTTGTGATCAGGTCATTTGATATCCCCGTGGCGATACGGCCAAGCATGCCCATGGAGCAGGGTACAATGATCATCGTGTCATACTTGCCGGATCCGGAAGCAAACGGTGCCAGGAAATTCTGGGTATCATGGTAGGTGGCATCGAAGCTGTCGTAGGACTTATCATCGAGTTCCGTTTCCCAAACCTGCCGCGCATTTGCAGTCAGGATGATGTCTAGTTTATCCCATTGTTCTTGCAACCCACTCAGTTTATTGAGCAGTTGGCGGGCATAAATCGACCCGCTGGCCCCGGTGATGGCGACTACTATTTTCTTCATTCAGTCAACTGTTGTGTCGTGTAAATTAGTGCATTTTGAATCAATCGTTTGCGGACGGGTTTTGTAGTCGATCATCTACATGTGATCAGTGGTTAAACTACAAATCTCGGTGTTGCGACATTGAATGGAATGTTTTTTGATGAAAGTCGACCAAAAGATCAAAAAAAACTTTCCAAATATTTTGTGTTATCTGATTATTGCCGATATTAGCAATGAATTTTCATAGGATAAGGTTTAATGGTTAATGGTTTTTGATTAGGGCCCTCCCGGATTTATTCGGGAGGTCTTTTTTTTAATGGTACTTCCGTTTTTTGCTAAGTATAACCCATCATAAAAAATGCCACCTCATCGGTGGCATTCGCTTTTTTTGCGTATGACAATTACTTATTAAAATGCTTTCTGTGCCGGAGCCGGTACTGCTGCCGGTTTCACTGTGTTTTCATTCCCCATGTTCTCCAGGATCCAGTTGGTCATCTTCGACCAGAGATGAAAGGTTGTATTGTCCAGGCCTCCCGATATACCATGGTTCTTATTGGGATAATAAGCACTTTCAAAATCAATATTGCTTTTCACCAATGCGGAGATCATTTGCGTTGCATTCTGGAAATGCACGTTGTCATCTGCAGTTCCATGAATGATCAGGTATTTGCCTTTGATCTTGTCGGTATGATTCAGCGGTGAATTGTCATCATATCCCTTCGGATTTTCCTGTGGTGTGCGCATATACCGCTCTGTATAAATATTATCATAGAACCTCCAGGAGGTTACAGGTGCAACTGCTACTGCTGCAGTGAACGTGCCGGCACCTTTAGTGATGGCCAGTGAACTCATGAATCCTCCATAGCTCCAGCCCCAGTGACCGATGTTGTTCTTGTCGACAAACGGCATCGTGCCCAGGTATTTCGCGGCATCGATCTGGTCTTCGATTTCATACTTGCCGAGTTGCAGGTAAGTCTTCTTTTTGAATTCCTCTCCGCGATAGCCCGTACCTGTATTGTCTACGCTTACTACAATGAATCCTTTCTGTGCCAGCATCTGGTGCCAGTAGCTTACGGCGCCATAGCGGTTAGCCACCTGCTGTGAACCTGGACCACCATAATTGCAGAACAGTACAGGATATTTTTTTGACGGGTCAAAGTTTGCGGGTTTCAACATCCATCCATTCAGTGTATCGCCTTTGCTGTTCGGCACTTTGATGAACTCCGCCTTGCCAATACCATAGGTTTCATTCGTTGCTTTCAATTTCTCATTCTGGCCAAGTACTTTCAGTTGTTTGCTGCTCACGCCGTTCTTGTTGGTCACCAGTTGATTTAGCGACACCGTCTGTGGCGTATTCAGGTCTGAACGGAACAGGTAG
>JAEZAM010000017.1 GCA_023430465.1 Bacteroidota bacterium
GAATTGCTCCTGGTGCCAACGACAGCGACAGTACGCGGAGGATTGAGCGCTGCATCGCCTTTACGGAATAAGATGGTCGGCGCATCATTGCAATGCAGTAACCTTTTTGGATAACCCGGATCGGTGATGCAGGTTGCATTGAGCCCGGCAGTTTGGAGGAAAGCATGTTCCCTATAATCCCTGGAAAAATCCCGATAGCTTTTAATTGAACGTGCGGCACGATCACCAATGCCTTCGGTTTTCAGCAGCGAATCATACCTGGCGCTGAACACGCCTTTTGCAGTTTTGTATTTCTCTAATAGGATGCGCGCCTGTATGGGGCCGATAAATGGTACGGCTGTAAGTGCAAGCTGGCAGATCACCTCTTCCGCAGGAATTTCCATGACGAAAATTACTTTCTGCAGTTTTCATTTTATAGTGCAAAAAACAGATCGATGCGGGTTAAAAACAAGCGGAAATACCGGTCGCTTATCTATTTGGCGATGATCTTCAACTCCGTCCTTCGGTTTCGGGCGCGGCCTTCCTCAGTTTTATTATCAGCAACCGGTTCTGCCTGTCCGGCACCACGAAACGTAAGTCGCTCCCTCGCGATGCGATGGTTGAGCAGATACGCTACTACTGTTTTCGCGCGATTGTTGCTCAGCGTAATGTTATCCGCAGGTTTCCCTGCGTTATCTGTATGTCCCGTTATCTGCACCTTCACGCCCGGATTCTCGGTAAGGAGCTGGACAACTTTATCCAGTTCGATGGTGGATTCAGGCCGGAGGTCAGCCTTGTTAACGTCAAAGAAAATATTGTTGAGAACAAGACTCGCATTCACTTCGATCGGCTGAAGGGGGATATCTTTCTGGTAAGTGGAGTCAGGAGACAGCTTGCTCAGCATGAAGTTGTCCGAATAAAACAGATAACCTTTGCGGTTTACGTTGAATGCGTAGTCTTTGCCAGTGGGCAAGGTGATCATGTAGTTTCCCGTTTCATCTGTCTGCACGCGGGAGATAAGTTCCCGGGTTTGCATGTTCGTCAGCTCCACGGACGAAGGCAGCCCTTTCGTGGTCTTCTTGTCGAACACTTTTCCTTTTACCCAAAGTGTTTTTGCCGGGCGTATATCTTCCCGCAGCTCAAAGCTATAGATGTCCAACCCGCCCTTTGTATCAAACCGGTCACTCGCATAGTATGCGGTGCTGCCCTCTGCGGTGATAAATAGTGTTCCTTCCTTATTGATGGTATTGATGGGATAGCCCAGGTTGACGGGTTTTGTCCAGGACTCACCGGTGGCTTTCCGTGAATAAAACAGATCATCATCCCCATAGCCCTGGTGGTGATTGGAGGTAAAGTAAAGAGTCTGGTTATCGGCGTGAATGAAGGGGCATTGTTCATCGCCTGCAGTGTTGATCTCCGGACCGAGATTCACCGGTTCGCCCCATTTGCCGTTGGACTGCAGGTGCGATACGTAAATGTCGCTGCCACCATAGCCGCCATGCCTGCGGCTGGCGAAATAGAGATCACGCTTATCGGGTGAAAGGCAGGGTTGTGATTCCCATTGATCAGAATTGATCCATCCGCCAAGATTGATGGCTTCACTCCAGCCATTCTCTTCGCGGTAGGAAATATAAAGATCGCAACTGCCGAATCCGTCGCGGCGGTTGCATCCTGTAAACACCAGCCATTGGCCATCCAGTGAAATATTTTGTGCGCCTTCGTTCTGTTCGGTGTTTACATTTCCCTGCATCGCGCGTGCCTTGTTCCACTTGTTATCCTGCTGACCGCTGTAATAAAAATCTTCATTGAAGTTATTGACCCTTCTTGTGAATACCAGTTCCTTGCCATCGATGGTAAGTGAAGGGAAATATTCCGACTCTTCGGAGTTTACTTCCGGACCGGCATTTTGCGGAGCAAAAACATAATTACCCTGCGGATTGTTTAGTTGATACGCTATCGCAAATTCGTAACTGCGTTTCCGGTATTCGGCTGCTTTCAGTGTATTGGGATTCTTCGGCGGCTTTTTTAAAAGTAAAAAGTTGATCGCGTCCAGCGCTTTTTGAAATTCACCCAACCCCGCGAAGTTGATGCTGTATGGTAAGTAATATTCAGATGTGTAGTTGCTGTCGAGTGCAAAAGCTTTTTCGTACATCGCGATGCTCGACTTGTAATTTTTGAGATCCTTGTAAACACCACCAAGCGAAAGATAACCGCCGACAAATTTTTTATCGATCTCGATTGCCTGTTGCAGCAGGCCAACGCTGTGCACGAGGTTTCCTTCCTCCGCGCGAACCATAGCCTGGGAATATAATGCCATGGCTTTTTTGTCAACCTTTTCGGGATTGTATCCCTGTGCGAATAAAGTGGTGGCGGATGAAACAATAAAGGAGGTAACCAGGATTATTTTTTTCATAGTCAACGAGATTAGGATAATAACGGAGAAATAGTCAATTTATTCCAAACGCACTTAAGGTACGTTAATATACTTATGGATTTGCAGGCTCATCTGCCAGCGTGGATTTGATTTCACGTAGTCAATGATCATTGGGGTAACCTGTGCGGCTTTGTCCCACTCTGGTTGTAGATAGAGACGGCATTCGGGGGATACGAGTGCCGCATATTTTTCTGCCCAGTCGAAATCGGATTTGTTGAAGACGACCACTTTGAGTTCGTTGGCGTGGGGAAGAATGCCCGGAAGCGGGGCCTTGAATTTTTTGGGCGAAAGGCAGATCCAGTTCCAGCTTCCGGAGAGGGGATGGGAACCGGAAGTTTCTATGTTTGTCTGCAGACCCGCTGCCTGCAAGGCTTTTGTAAGTGGGCCAAGCTGGTGCATGAGTGGCTCACCGCCAGTGATCACCACGAGTTTGGCCGGCGTTACAGTGACGAACGAAACCAGTTCAGCGATCTCATACCGGGGATGCTTATCCCGATCCCAGCTTTCTTTTACATCACACCATACACAGCCCACATCGCAACCGCCGAGACGAATGAAGTAAGCAGCTTTGCCCTGGTGAAATCCTTCACCCTGGATGGTGTAGAAGTGCTCCATCACCGGGAGTGTGGTGTCAATCCTGACCTCGTTATCGTTCAGCACGGTATTCATACTAATGTTTCAGGCTACAGGCTTTAAAGGTATTCTTCAGGAGTGCCGCGATGGTCATTGGGCCTACACCGCCTGGCACAGGTGTGATCCATGAAGCAATAGGCGATACAGCTTCGAAGTTCACGTCCCCTTTCAGTCGAAATCCTGATTTCTTAGTAGCATCCGGTACGCGGGTGATGCCTACATCGATGATGACAGCGCCGGGTTTCACCATTTCTTTTTTCACAAAATCGGGGATGCCGATCGCGGCGACGATGATGTCGGCCTGGCGACAGATTTCGGTGAGATTGGAAGTGTGCGAATGACAAAGAGTGACAGTGCAATTGCCGGGGTCGCCATTGCCACTAAGCAAAATACTCATTGGGCGACCGACAATGTTGCTGCGTCCGATAACAACCGCGTGCTTTCCCTTTGTTTCGATCTTGTAATGGGAAAGCAGGAGCATGATGCCATAGGGTGTAGCTGCCACGAAGGTAGGCAGGCCTTCCACCATCTTTCCCACACTCATGGGATGGAAACCATCTACGTCCTTATCCGGGTGAATGGCATTGATGACATTCTTGTCGTTAATGCCTTTCGGGAGGGGTAGCTGCACGAGGATGCCGTCCACATCAGGATCATTGTTCAGGTCTTCGATCACTTCCAGGAGCCGGAATTCAGAAATTTCAGCTTCGAGACGAATGAGGGTTGACTTGAAACCTGTTTCTTCACAGGCCTTGACCTTGGCGGCAACGTAGGTCTCGCTTGCGCCATTGTTGCCGACCAGGATAGCGGCGAGATGCGGAACTTTTTTACCTTCTATTGCCCGCTGGGCCACGTCGATTTGAAGTTCATCACGGATCGATTGTGCGGCCTTTTTTCCATCTAATAATTCCATGGCGCAAAGGTAACCCTAGGGCAGGTGCTTGTGCAATATTTTGTAAATTATAGTTGACCAAAAAGGAAATGTGGGTATGAAATGTGGATTGGTGAGCCTGTGGGTGCTTTTGTTGCATCACCAGACTTTGAATGCCCAGCAGGCAGGAGCCTTGACTGCGGCGGATTTCAGTGAAGTAATGCTATATAACAGGGAGGCCGGGGACGCCCTTGCATGGACGGGCAATGCGGTCGGATTAGCCGGTGAGATGAACGCCATGGCGGGTGTCTATAGCTGCCGCCCCTACCTGCTGGAGGGCCTTGGTGAGCATGCAATTACCGGATCATTACCGGTTTTTTCAGGCGGGCTCGGGATGTACCTGGCATATTCCGGTTCTTCATATCTCAATACCTCCAAAGCGGGAATCGCTTATGGTCGTTCACTGACTGATCGGTTGGCGCTGGGGTTGGGTTTTGATTACCAGCAGCTCAGCCTTCGGGGTTATGGACGGAGTGGATTTATTACGGCAAGAGCCGGAGGCAGGATCAGCCTGACCGGCCGTCTACATCTCCTGGCGCACGTTGTTGTACCGGCGACTGACACACAAAATGGCGCTATGCAACTAAGCGGCAGTACGGGGATAGGGTTTATTTTTTCCCCGCAACTCTCCGGATTCCTGAGTATTCATCGCATGGGTGGCAGCGCTACCTCGGTTCACGCCGGCTTCCTGTATCGGCCTGTGCATGCCGTATCCATTAAAGCGGGTTTCAGTGGTGTCCAGCCTGCGTCCTGGTTGTCCCTTGGCTGGCAACGGGGAAGATTTCAGTTCGAGGTGCAGGGCAGTTATCACCTGGCGTTGGGGCTGACGCCCGGTATTGCCCTGCAATTTCTTCCACCATTAATCCCTGCAAAATGAAATTGAGTATTGTATTTTACCTGGCATGGCTATGCCTGCATGGTCAGCCGTGCGCACAGGAACCTACAGCTTCAGTCGAGCAACAACTGGAAGATCTGGCTGCAGGTTCGGAGGATGATGTGGAAGATGATGAATTGTTCCTGCGGTATGAGTCGCTGCTTCGTCATCCGCTCCCTTTGAATCATGCGACAAAAGAAGACTTTGCCGTGTTTCATTTCCTTTCACCACTGCAGATCAATTATTTTTTCCAATACCGCTCATTGACAGGCAGCCTGGTAAGTGTCTATGAATTGCAGGCCATCCCGGGATGGGATGTGGAGACCGTTAGGAAAATATTGCCTTACGTCGTCACAGGTAATATCGTGCCCATCAGTACCGAGCTGAAAACTCGGATAAAGGAAGGAAACCATCAGGTAGTGATCAGGTATGCAACCCTGCTGGAGAAAACGACAGGCATCCTTTCAAAGAAATACGCGGGTTCGTCTGCGAAAGTATTTCTTCGTTATCGTTACCAGTATAAGAACAACCTTGTGTGGGGCATAACGGCGGATAAAGATGCGGGCGAGCAATTTTTTCGCGGTGCACAGCGGTTGGGATTTGATTTTTATTCTTTTCATTTTTTTGCACGGGACATTGCCGGATTGCGGGCGATAGCTATCGGTGACTTCACCATAAACATGGGCCAGGGCTTGATACAATGGCAGAGCATGGGATTCAGGAAGGGCTCTATGGTAACATCCGTCCGGCGGCAATCGCCCGTAGTGAAGCCATATGCATCGGCTGGTGAACATAATTTCAATCGCGGGGTTGGGATAACACTAGCCCGGCAAAAATGGGAGCTTTCTGTGTTTGGTTCTCTGCGCAGGTTGAGCGTGAACAGGGAATTTGATGACGGTGAAATGAGTTTCACTTCATTTCTTACCTCAGGGAATCATCGCACGGAAAGTGAGATCGCGAACAGGCGAAGCATGTCGCAGTTGTCTGCTGGTGCTGTGCTTCGATACCTGCTTTCAAATGGCCATATCGCCATGAATCATGTCTACTATCAGCATGCTCTTCCGATGAAGAAACAAGACCGGCCTTATAATCTGTATGCGCCGGAGGGGAAGACCTGGCATAACCACAGCGTCGATTTTAGTTACACGTTAAGGAACGTACATGTGTATGGTGAGGTGGCAATGGACAGGCGATCAGCGCGAGCGATGACAGCAGGGCTGCTGGTATCTATGCATACCAATGCAGATCTTGCTGTGGTTTATCGAAGCATTGGTGCGGCTTACCAGGCTGTCAATCCCAATACATTCCAGGAGGCAAGTACGGTGAGCAATGAACATGGATTATATACGGGTGTGACACTTCGCTGGAGCAGCGCATGGAAAACGGACATGTATATGGATGTATATTCATTTCCCTGGCTGAGATACCGGCTGGATCGTCCGGGGCGTGGGCACGACTACCTGCTGCAAATAACTTATACGCCCTCGCGCGGCATTGAATTGTATACAAGATGGAAGAGCGAGAGGAAGATGGGCAATATGGAAACGGATGCCAGCCCAACGAGGGTTGTACTGCCTGTTCATAAAAGCAGTCTGCGTACACATTTTTCCATAAAGATGAGTAGTGATATAACTATAAGGCACCGCGCAGAGTTGAACTGGTATCAACAGGAGGGTGGAGCGCGGCAACAGGGGTATCTCTGGTATGCTGATATAATATATAAGCCGATGATGAAGCGTTGGGGAGTTGCAGCGCGTTATCAGTTGTTTGAATCGGATGGATATGAGTCGCGGTTATATGCCTATGAAAATGATGTGTTGTATGGGTATTCGATACCCGTTTTTTCCGGGGCGGGGACAAGGTGGTATCTCCGGGGCGAACTTGATTTAGGTAAAAGGTATACGGTGTGGCTGCGGATTGCACAAACTAAATATGGACAAGTGGAAACGATAGGCACGGGCAATGATCAGGTGAAAGGCAACAGAAAAACCGATATAAAATTGCAGATGCGGGTAAATATTTAATCCTGGTCAAGATTTTCAAAGTTTTTTGGTTGGTGTGTGGAAATGATTCAACTTTAGGGTGAAAGAAATCCCCGTTGTTAAAATGGATGAACGGTATTCTTTCACTACGCCTGTCGCAACTGAAACTAACTGTCTTAGAGGATGAGTGATCTATGTGGCAAAACAATCAAACCAATTTATTGAGCGCTTAAAGGAGAACCAGGTTTACCGGCCTGTTACCAGGGGTTATTGCTGCCTTTTGGTGACGAGCGGCAGGTAAAAGTGTGTTTTTTCGGAGCAACAAAAGGTGAAAATCAATGTATTCGCCAAAAAGGAGGAAAGAGAAAATCGACTAAAATATTATGGGTGGTGATAATGGAATGTTAAAAAAACATTTATCTTCCCCGCAGCATTTTCAACGGCGAGGCTGTCTCTACAGCAGACCTTTCCTGTGAGATTGACGGATTTCACTGAAAATCAATACGTTTTAAATCTAAAATTGACGTTCACATGAGAAAAATCGCTTCACTGCTGGCGATGTTACTGCTATTCAATGCATTGGCATTCGCGCAAAACCGGACGGTATCCGGTAGAGTGACTGACGAACAGGGAAACCCCATCCCGTTTGCCAGTGTTACAATTAAAGGTACAAACCAGGGGGCCATCGCTGACCCCAATGGTAATTTCACCATCAAGACCAAAACAGGAGATGTACTGGTAATTTCGAGCCAGGGTTTTGATCTCAAAGAAGCAACTGTCGGCGCAAGCGACAATCTTGCTGTTTCAATGACCCGCGGAGCGGACAGCCTGCAAGAGGTGATCGTTTCAAGTGGTTATAACACCAAGAAAACGCAGCGAAGCCTCACTTCCAATGCGCAGGTGGTAGCTGCTGAACAACTGAACACCATCCGTCAGTCTAACCTGAACAATGCGATCGCCGGTAAAGTAGCTGGTGTGCAGGTTCGTAGCCAATCGGTGGCAGCACTCGGACGTGATGCAAACATCCGTCTCCGTGGTGATGGTACACTGACTGGTCAGGGTATTCTTTACATCGTGGATGGTACGCCTACAAACTCTGTAGATATCAACCCTGACGATATCGAAGATCTGACGGTGTTGAACGGCCCGACTGGTGCGGCGATCTACGGTCCACAGGCTGCTGATGGTGCGATCGTGATCAACACCAAGCGTGCAAAAAGAGGCCAGAAAGGTATCGGTGTTGAAATCAACAGCGGTTTCCAGGCTGACAAGATCTACATCACACCGAACTACCAAAACTCTTATGCTGGTGGTAGTTCTTCAGATTTCCGCCAATTCACCTGGAATCCTGATATGCCTGCCGAATGGCAATCACTGGATGGTAAATATTATCACGATTATTCTGACGATGCTTCGTGGGGACCAAGAATGGCTGGCCAGGAATACATTCCCTGGTATGCCTGGTATCCTGGCACCCAATATACTGGTAAGACTGCAAGACTGGTTCCACAAAAAAACAATGCGAAGGATTTTTACAATACAGGTCTGACTGCGAATAACAACATCAACTTTACAAAAGCTGGTGATGGTTATAATATGCGTGTTTCTTACACTAACCTTGACATTCAGGGTTTGATCCCCAATAGCTGGCTGAGAAGAAATACGCTGGCCGCTAACGGTAACTTCGATCTTGGATCGAGATTCACCCTGGGTACTAACATCAACTATGTAACGCAGAACCAAAATGCGGAAAATAATGATGCGTACTCAAACCAATCCTCGGGTAGTTTCAATCAGTGGTTCCACAGGGATCTGGATATGAAGATCATGAGAGACTTGAAAGATCTCCGCTCACCTGATGGTTCACTCGCAAGTTGGAACAAGGCTAATCCGCCGAGTAGCGGTGGTCCAAGCCCGGAATTTTACAAAGGTAACTACTGGTACAACTTCTTCAGCTATTTCGATAATGTAGAGAACCTGTTCCGTCGTGATCGTTTGTATGGGGATGTAAATCTGACTTACAAACTGAACAACGACATAAAGATCCGTGGTGCTTACCGCAAGAACTTCGTAACTACCTGGTCTGAGAACAAGACCTATTATATCCTTGAAAGAAGTGCTAACCAAACGGGTACTAAAGCAGGATACAATACAAACGAAACATTCTTCAAGGATGATCGTTTTGAACTGGTTGGTACCTTCACCAAGAAGATATCTGATTTTGCTATCGACTTTATGGCAGGTGGTGAAATCGTGCAGATCCAGACAAAGAATATCGCGGCCGGCACACGTGACGGTCTGTATATCCCGGATTTCTTCACACTGGCCAACTCTATTTCACCCATCACTTACAGCAACAACCGTACAGAGGAAAAACGCCGTGCGCTTTTCACCCGCGGTAGCCTTGGCTGGAAGAATATGCTCTTCGGTGAATTCACCCTTCGTAACGACTGGTATTCTACATTGCCAGTTGCGGACAACGCCATCTTCGTAAAGTCATTCGGTGCGAGCTTTGTGTTCAGTGACCTCGTAAAAGAGGCAACTCCATGGCTCAGCTATGGTAAGATCCGTGCAAGCTGGGGTGAAGTACCTCAGGCGATCGGACCTTATGGTGTAGCGTTGGGCTATGGGGTAAATACAGACACCTGGAATGGTAACTTCCTGATGGGAACACCAAACCAAATCGTTAATCCATCAATCAAGGGTGCGGTACAGGCTACAAAAGAGATCGGTATTGATCTGCGTTTCCTGAAAAGCCGTGTTGGTATCAGCGCAACATATTATGATGCGGTTACCAAGAATTCACCGATCGGCGTGTCTATCAACGGAGCTTCTGGATTTACCTCACAATTGGTTAATGCTGGTAAGATCACCCGCAAGGGTCTGGAGCTTCAGGCATTTGCCCGTCCAGTAAGCAACAAGGACTGGTCTTGGGATATCAATGCAACCTATGCTACCATCCTTGACAACAAGGTAGTAGAACTGGCTCCGGGTATCAACCAGATCACCCTTTCTGCCGGTGCAGGATTCAGTGGTATCACTCCTCCTTCAACTGTTCACCAGGTTGGTCAGAAATGGGGTATGCTCGTAGGTGGCGGTAAAACATACATCGATGGCCAGGTAGTACTTGATCCTGTGACCGGAGAATATGTAAAAACAGAGAACGTGAAATTCGGTAGCGTACTGCCTAAATATACTGGTGGTGTGCAGAACACGGTTTCTTACAAGAACTTCATCCTGAACTTCAACATTGACTATCAGTGGGGTGGTAAATTCTTCTCCCTCTCTGACATGTGGGGATCTTACTCAGGTCTGACTGCACGTACAGCGGTGTTGAATGACAAAGGAAACCCAATCCGTGACGCGGTTGCTGATGGCGGTGGTGTACACGTAGTGGGTGTTGACGTAAACAAGAACAAGGTTGACATGTATATCGAAGCACAAGACTACTTCCACCAGGTGGGCGGTAACAACGTATTCGATGAATATGTGTATGACCTGACTTTTGTTAAACTGCGTGAGGTTAGCCTTGGTTACAGACTGCCTGTGTCATCCTGGAGCTTTACCAGCAAATGGCTGCAAAATGCTTCTGTGTCACTCGTTGCGCGGAACCCATGGTTGATCTATGCCAAAACCAAAGATTTCGATCCTGCTGAAATCAGCTCTGTTTATGGTGAGAATGGTCAGTTCCCCGGAACAAGATCACTCGGTATTAACCTCAAACTTGGATTCTAATCCTTCACTAGAAAAAATCTGAATATGAAATTGAATAAAATATTGTTGGGTCTTTCGGTCGCTTCGCTGTTCGCCCTCACGAGCTGTGATAAATTCGGTGACACGAACATCAACCCCAACGTAACGGAAACACCTTCTACGGGTGCCCTCCTGACGAACGTACAGGCAGGACTCGGAGGGTTTGCCGCCCAGACAAGAGGTGGTCTCTATGCTCAGCAGGTATCAGAAACGCAGTATACCGAAACGTCGTTGTATTCCCTACCGCGTCTTGACTTCGATGGTATCTATGCAGCTTCACTTTATGATCTGCAGAACATCATCGACGTAAATACCAATGACGCAACTAAAGGAACGGCACTGAAATTCGGTTCTAACGCCAACCAGATCGCTGTTGCCCGCATCCTGAAGGCGTACACGTACTGGACAATCACCGACCGTTGGGGTGATGTGCCTTATTTCGATGCACTGAAAGGTGCAGAAAATCTGTCTCCTGCATATACTCCGCAAGAGCAGATATATAAGGATCTGGTTAAAGAGCTTACTGAAGCAGTTGCCCAGTTTGATGATGGACCTGGCCCCACCGGAGATATCATTTATGCGGGCAGTACAGCAAAATGGAAAAAAGCCGCCAATTCACTGCGGATGCTGATCGCACTCCGCACGAGCAAGGTTTATCCTAACCCGGGTGGCTGGGCAGCAACTGAGTTTGCTGCAGCTTTCAATGATGGTGCAGGTTTCATCAACTCAAATGCAGATAATCTGGCTGTACGATATCCAGGCGGTGCATTTAAGAACCCATGGTTTGCCACTTATGATGGACGTACCGACTATGCAGAATCAGAATTGATGACAGATATTCTGTCTGACTTGAATGATCCGCGCATCGCCGCTTATGGTAGCTCTACAGTAGGGTTTCCATATGGTCTGCCCCGATCGCAAGCTGAGGCATTTGGTACAGCAAATACTAACTATGCACGTGTACTCGCTCCTGCGTTGCGCGCACAGAATTCGCCTACCGTGGTGATTGCTTATGCACACGTTGCCCTGGCAATTGCTGAGGCGGCCCAACGAGGTTGGATAGCAGAAACGCCAGCTACTTGGTATTCCGCAGGTATCCAGGCTTCATGGGCCCAATGGGGTGTTGCAGGCGACATTGCCGCATACACTTCTAACCCAGATGTAAGCCTCGCGACAAATGCGCTGCAGAAAATTCAACTTCAGCAATACCTGGCTTACTTCTCAGATGGTATCCAGGCCTGGGCAAACTGGAGAAGAACCGGAGTGCCGACGCTAACTGTTCCTGCAGATGCCTCCAACGGAAGCCGTGGTATTCCCCGTCGCTATACCTATGGACAGCGGGAGTATGACCTGAACCTGGCAAATGTAACAGCTGCCGGTGCTCAGTACAACAACGACGCGGAGAACGGTCGTGTATGGTGGGATGTTCAATAAATGATTTTAGGAGCAGGTTCGCCTGCTCCATTAATAATACTTGAAATTTACATTTATGAAATTTGCAAATCTTTCAACTAAGGCAATGCTTTTCCTTGGTCTCACCTCTCTAGCAATTGGCTGCAAGAAGGTAGAGATACCAAAAGCAATGGGTGATGCCGGTCAGACAATTGTGAAGCTTATGACTGACGACGGCGAGTTCCGGATGAGAGCTATCGATCTCGTAAGTACTCCACAGGTAATCCATGTACTAGACATCCGTCGGAACGTTCCAAACGGTACGGAACTGAACAAAACAATGACTGTAGTAATTGAAGAGGATGCTACACTGGTAGATGATTATAACGATGTGCATGGTACTACATACGAAACTCTTGCGCCAAACGTCTACACGATTGATGCCGCAAACCCGAAATCGGGAAACGACTGGACTGTAACTATGGGTCCTGGTGAGTTCGCAAAGCCAATGATCATCACGGTTCCAAATGCACTAAATATCGATCTGACCAAAACATATGCTTTTGGTTTCCGGATTAAAAGTGTAGATCAGAACGGTAAAATTTCTGCCGAATATCAGACGGCTGTCGTTGAGATTGGGGTTAAAAATGACTGGGATGGTATCTATACTGTAACGGGTGAAGCATGGCGTAATGATCCTGCAAGCAACTTGCAAGGACCGTGGGGTCCTGTGGATCGTATCTTCGCTACCGCTGGTCCCACGACTCTGCAATGGGAAGGCAGCGTGCCCTGGGCTAATGGTTCGGGCTCTGCACTACCTGCTGGATATGAGCCTACCATCACGCTCAACCCGGCAACAAATACACTTACTCTGTCAAGCCCGGGTAATTTCATCACCCTTGATCCAACTTACAATAACAGGTACGATCCGGCAACACGTACGTTCCATTTCCGCTTCTATTGGGGAGCTGGCCCGGGAAGTCGTCTGCAAACTATCGCCGCGAAATACAAAGGACCAAGATAATTTTTGCCTCATAGCTCTTTTTCAATCGGGTTGCCACACGGCAACCCGATTGTTTTTTTGTTCATACTTTTACCATTCAAACAACGATTATGACGGACCAGGCCAATCAACCTCCACAGCTTAATATCGAGATCTCCGAAGAAATCGCAGAAGGCAGCTATGCCAACCTCGCGATCATCACACATTCCCATGCCGAGTTTGTGGTTGATTTCGTCAACGTCATGCCCGGCACTCCGAAGAGCAAAGTGAAGTCCAGGATCATTCTTACTCCGCAGCATGCAAAGCGTCTCATGAAGGCAATGATCGATAACATCTCCAAATACGAGGCCGTCAACGGCCCGATCAAAGACCTCGAAGAAGTTCAGCTCCCGATGAATTTCGGCGGCCCGACGGCGCAGGCGTGAGGCGGATGCTGAGATGCTGGAGGCTGGATGCTGAGATGCTGGATGGCTGGATGCTGGATGCTGATGCTGGATGGATTGATGCTGGATGGATTGA
>JAEZAM010000046.1 GCA_023430465.1 Bacteroidota bacterium
CTCCTATATTCTGGCGATATGATCTTGACCCCAAAACCAATCCGTTTTTGATGGAGCGATTTGGCATCAATGCAGTGTTGAATGCCGGCGCCATCAAGTGGGAAGGCAAATACCTTGTCATGGCCAGGGTGGAAGCCGCGGATCGCAAATCATTCTTTGCCATCGCCGAAAGTCCGAATGGGATAGACAATTTTCGTTTTCGGGATTACCCGGTCGCTATGCCCGAGACCGCCGTGCCTGATACGAACGTCTATGATATCCGGCTCGTAAGTCATGAGGATGGCTGGGTCTATGGTCTATTCTGCACCGAACGCCGCGATCCTGCCGCTGCACCCGGTGACCAGTCGGCTGCTATTGCTCAATGCGGGATAGCCAGAACAAAGAACATGATTGATTGGGAGCGCCTCGATGATCTCGTGACCAACTCACCCCAGCAACGCAACGTGGTGCTTCATCCTGAATTCGTAAACGGCTGCTACGCATTTTATACCCGACCGCAGGACAGTTTTATCGAGGCAGGAAAAGGTGGTGGGATCGGTTTTGGTTTGTCTGCCAGCATCGAGCATGCAAGGGTAGAGGAAGAGATCGTTATCGATCGGAAGATTTATCACACCGTTTATGAGCTGAAAAATGGCCAGGGTCCCGCACCAATCAAAACACCTAAGGGATGGCTTCACCTGGCGCATGGGGTCCGTAATACCGCCGCCGGTCTACGGTATGTGTTGTATATGTTTATGACCGACCTTCATGATCTGACAAAAGTGATCTACAAGCCCGCAGGATATTTTCTGGCACCGGAGGGTGAGGAGCGTACAGGAGACGTGTCAAACGTGGTCTTCAGCAATGGCTGGATCGCCGATGAGGATGGCAGGGTTTTTATCTACTATGCATCCTCAGACACAAGGTTGCATGTTGCAACAACAACCGTTGAGAAGTTGCTGGACTACGTGATGCATACACCACCGGATAAATTCACCTCCGCGCAAACCGTGCAAACACTGACGCAGCTCATCAATAAAAATCTTTCCACGTCGGATGACAAACCGCAGACTGCTGCGCAACTGATACAACAAGACGCCCAATAATCCAGCATCATGCCAGCAACCCCGGCACATACGGACACACGTGCACTTTCACTCGGAACCTACCAGGCTGAAATGGAGGCGGAGTTGAAATCAATTCTCAGCTATTGGAGTCGACACGCCGTAGATGACCAGCGTGGTGGATTTCATGGAAGCATAGATCATAGCGATATGGTTGTTCCAGGAGCCCCAAGGGGCATCGTCATGTACAGCAGGATATGTTGGGCATTCTCGGCGGCATACGGGTATCTCCCTGACAAAGCCTGGCTTCAAATGGCCACCCGGTCATTTCGCTACATCCGGGACAATTTCGTCGACCAGGAATATGGTGGTGTATACTGGTCGCTGACCGAAAACGGCGAAATACTCGACAGCAAAAAGCAGGTCTACGGGCTTGCGTTTTGTATCTACGGCCTTTCCGAATACTACCGCGTTACCGGCGACCGCGATGCGCTCCGGCTTTGCCATGCACTGACCTCTATGATCGAGGAAAATAGTCATGATAAGGTGAAGGGGGGATACCTGGAGGCCTTCACCCGCGAATGGAAGCCGCTGGCAGATCTTCGGCTGAGCGATAAAGATGATAATGCAAGCAAGACCATGAATACCCACCTGCATGTGGTAGAGGCCTACACCAACCTCTATAAGGCAGATCCTTCTACTGACCTGAAGGAAAAGATCGCCTCATTGCTGCAACTCTTTGATGAAAAATTTCTTGACCACTCTTCCGGTCATTACCGGCTTTTCTTTGACGATAATTGGCAAAGCCAGTCGGAGCTTGTGAGCTACGGCCACGACATCGAAGCCGCCTGGCTGTTACAACAGTGTGCGGAAGTTATCGAACATCCTGAGCTTACTGGCTTGTTTCGAAAGCTTGCCATTCAGGTGACCAATGCCGCTGCGGAGGCACAGGATGATGATGGTGGGCTCTGGTATGAGTCCGGACCTGCTGGCAGGGACATGATCCTTGAAAAACATTCCTGGCCGCAGGCAGAAGCGATGATCGGTTTTTTCAATGCATATCAGCTTACCGGCCGGCATTCTTATTTGGAAAAAAGCATTGGTTCCTGGCTTTTCACCCGGAGATTTATCAGGGACAACGAAAAAGGAGAGTGGTTTTGGGGTGTATTGAAAGACTATGCTGTTATGAAAAAAGACAAGGCGGGTTTCTGGAAATGCCCCTATCACAATACAAGAGCCTGCCTTGAGATCATTCACCGCATCAATAATTTATAACATGATAAAAAGCATTCAGGTTGTCCTGCCGGTCTGCAAAATAGCCGTCCTTGCAGGGCTTATCTCCTGTGGTAAGTCTGGCGGGCCACCAGCGCCACCTGCGGTAGATACTTCGGTTGTTATTGCGCCGGCCATAGATCCTCCAACCGCAGGCACCATCGGCTTCTTCCTGGATGATTGGGGGCCAAAGGCCTTTACTGTCCCGGCTTTTCGTGATACCACGCTTCCATCATCAACCGATCATATCGTAACAGTCGACAGGAGCTCGATCATCACAAAGGTGCCGCTCTCTGTCTTTGGCAACAACAGCAATACCTGGATGACACAAATGGTCACGGAGCCCGCACTGATGGAGCACATCACCAATATTCATCCACATATCATTCGTTTCCCGGGCGGCAGTATCAGCGACATCTTTTTCTGGAATGCCCAACCAGGTGCGGCACCGGCAGATGCGCCTGCGCAACTGGTAAAAGCTGATGGCTCACTCGCAGATGCCGGATATTGGTTTGGAAAAAATACTGCCGGATGGACATTGTCCGTAGATAATTACTATAACATGCTGCAGCAGACAGGCAACAAAGGCATTATCACCATAAATTATGGCTATGCGCGCTATGGAACATCAGCGGATCCCGTAGCCACCGCCGCGCACCTGGCTGCGGATTGGGTGCGTTACGACAATGGCCGGACAAAATACTGGGAGATAGGTAATGAAAACTATGGCGATTGGGAAGCAGGGTACCGCATCAATACAGCCAACAACCAGGACGGGCAGCCCGAATATCTTTCCGGTCAGCTATACGGTCAGCACTTCAGGGTCTTCGCCGACTCCATGAAGAAAGCCGCACTTGAAATTGGTGCTACCATCTATATCGGCGCGGTAATGGCGGAAGCGCCTGCACAAAGTTGGGAAACCAGTACGCGGCGAAACTGGAATACAGGTATGCTGGGCCAGGCGTCCGCTAAAAGCGACTACTACGTTGTACATAATTACTACACCCCCTACGCAACCAACTCCAATCCGACGGATATTCTGGGCTCAGCCGTCACAGAGACCACCCGCATGATGGGTTTTGTAAAAGAAACACTGCAGGCCAATGGTGCGACCGTCAAACCTGTGGCGCTTGACGAGTGGAACATTTTTGCCGTAGGCTCCAGGCAAATGAGTTCGCACGTAAACGGCATGCACGCCGTGTTGCTGCTTGGTGACCTGCTGAACAATAAATACGGCATGGCAGCACGATGGAACCTGGCAAATGGTTGGGAAAATGGCAATGACCATGCTACTTTCAATATTGGCGATGAACCCGACGGTGTACCCAAATGGTACCCTCGGCCGGCTTTTTACCACATGTATTATTTCCAGAAGATGCTTGGTGATCGTGCCGTCACTGCGACATCGACTACCAGCGATGTTCAAAGTTTCGCTTCCTCGTTCAGTTCGGGTGAAGTAGGAGTGACCCTTGTAAATAAATCGACGACTTCGAAGGCAATTGAGATAAAAGTGAATAATTTCAGGAAAGGAAACAGGTTTTACTGGTATACGATCACTGGCGGTACAGACAACGGCGAGTTTTCAAGAAAAGTGGTTATTAACGGAAAAACATCTACCTATGCTTCGGGCGGTCCGGCAGATTACAAAACACTCGCTGCATACAGCGCTCCGACATCGGATGGCATCAAGATAACTGTTCCTGCACGCTCGTCCATGTTCATCGTGATTGACAACTAAAGCCTGAATAAATGAAAAAAACCTTTGCTGCTCTTTCGTTATTGTTGTGTATGTCTTTTGCACCCGTTAAGAAAAACAGGATCGTCTTCTTTGGCGATTCGATCACGCAGGCTGGCGTGAATGAAGGTGGCTATATTACCCGCCTGAAAAAAATGATGCCTGCAGATGCTGAACTCATCGGCGCAGGTATCGGGGGTAACAAAGTGTATGATCTCTACCTGCGAATGGAAGACGATGTCATCAGCAGCAAGCCGGATGCAGTGGTGATCTATGTAGGCATCAATGACGTCTGGCACAAAACTACCAGCGGCACCGGCACAGACAGGGATAAATATGAGAAGTTCTACATGGCTATCATAAAAAAGCTGCAGGCAAAGAACATCAAAGTATTTGTTTGCACGCCGACAGTGATCGGTGAGAAAAAGCAAGATGCCAACCCCCAGGACGCGGATCTCAACGCATATTCTGAGATTGTGAGAAAAGTCGCCACTGCCACGGGCAGTACGCTTATTGATCTGCGCGCCGCATTCCGCAGCTATCTGCTGGCCAACAACCCCGATGATAAAGAAAGTGGCATCCTCACCACTGATCGTGTTCACCTTACGGAAAAGGGAAATCAACTGGTAGCAGACGAAATGCTGAAAGCACTGAAATAATTCATGGCAGGGATAAACAATACGAAGCGTGCGTTGAGCGCTGCGCTGTTACTGCTCATGGGGCTCAGCTTCGCCCTGTCCGCGCAGGCGCGAAAGATAAAGCAGTTCTCTGCAGATCATCCCTACATTCGTTTTACCGGACGCGTAGATTTTACCAATAAAAAATTACCCCGCTTCTGGCAGCCTGGTGTGTACATAGAGATCAGTTTTTCCGGTAGCACCTGCGAGTTGATACTGAACGACGAAGTTTTATGGGGTAATTCGCATAACTATTATGAGATCGTGCTTGATGGTAAAGCCACGCGACACAGGATGCAAAAAGGTACGGACACACTCAACTTGTCAGCCGGTCTTTCCCGCGGTAAGCACACCCTGGTCATAGCCAAGAACACCGAGGCCAACATAGGCTGGATGGAACTCGCCGCAATTCGTTGCGAAAAACTGCTGCCTCCTGCACCGGCACCCATCCGTAAGATCGAGTTTATCGGAAATTCAATCACTTCCGGAACAGGCGCTGATCTCAGTGAGATCGCCTGTGGAAAAGGTGTATGGCAGGATCAGCACAATGCGTGGATGAGCTATGGTGGTCTTACTGCAAGGTCGCTTAATGCGCAATTTCATTTGTCTGCCGTTTCCGGGATTGGGCTAATGCACAGTTGCTGTAACATGGGAATCACAATGCCCAGGGTATTCGATAAGGTCAACATGCGGAATGATACCATCAATTGGGATTTCTCAAAGTATCAGCCGGATATTGTAACGGTATGCCTCGGGCAAAACGACGGAATCCAGGACTCAACAACATTCGTTCACAACTATCTCGGCTTCCTCGAGAGATTGCGTACCTTTTATCCGCTGGCAGTCATCATTTGCCTCACCAGCCCGATGGCACACAAGGAATTGGCGCAGTTTCAGCTTGGGGTAGTCCGGGCTGTAAGTACGGCCAGGAGAGCGGCAGGCGACAGCCGCGTATTTTCATTTGCTTTCACCAGGCAGTACAGCAGCGGATGCGATGGCCACCCGGATATGGCCGAGCACGGCGCCATTGCCGATGAGCTCACGAAGTTCATCCGGAAAGAACTTGGATGGTAGCAGTATAACACGAAGTTGGTCAGGCCTGCCGGGTGGAATGTAAAATGTAGGACATTGTCACAGTTATATTTTCATCACCCTGAATACACCGGCTATGAAGTTATCATCTCAACAACCTCTGGTCAAATTCGTAATCATCCTCCTTATGCTCATTAGCGGCACCATCGTCAGCTTTGCCCAATCTGTCGATGTCCTCAGCACCCATGCTGATGTGGGGAACGTGCAACATACCGGCCGTACATCTTACGATAAAAAAAACCAGCGTTACATCCTCACTGGTTCGGGCGCCAACATCTGGGGAAAAGAAGACCAGTTTCATTTCGCCTACCGAAGACTGCAGGGAAATTTTATACTGCAGGCAAAGGTGAAACTGGAAGGAAAAGGTGTTGATCCGCATCGCAAAGCCGGATGGATGATCCGCTCTTCCCTGGCAACGGATGCCGTCATGGCTGCGGGCGCAGTGCACGGTGATGGACTGGTATCCCTGCAATTTCGCCGCGAGCCGGGTAAAGATGTAGAGGAGTTGAAATCACCTGTCACCGGGCCTGATGTTATCCAACTGGAACGCCGCGATTCCCTCATCGTTTTATCTGTTGCGGAGTTCGGTGAGCCTTTCTCGGCGGTACAGGTGAGTAAAGTTGAAATGGGCGATGAAGTATTTGCGGGGCTGTTCATTTGTTCTCATAACAACGCTGTAAAAGAGACTGCCATCTTTGAGAATGTTCGCGTGGTCATACCGCCGGGTGAAAACTTTACGGCGTATCGTGATTATCTCGGAAGTTATCTCGAGGTGATGGACATTGCTACCCGCGCGCGATCTGTCATTCATGCCGAACCACGTTCGCTGCAGGCACCTAACTATCGTGATCGCAATACACTTATTTACAACAGTGAAGGTCTCATCTACAGCATTCCTGCCGAAGGCGGTAAACCGGCCGTATTGAACACAGGTGATGTAAAACAAAACAACAATGACCATGTGGTGTCCTTCGATGGAAAGTTGTTGGGCCTCAGCAGTTCCAGTGGCGAAAAAGAATATGGCTCGCTGGTGTATGTAGTTCCAATCGAAGGTGGTACCCCGCGCCGGATCACACCGCTCGGCCCATCTTATCTCCATGGATTCTCCCCCGATGGAAAATGGGTGACCTACACTGGCCTGCGCAACAAGGATTATGATATTTACAAAATCCCGGTAGACGGTGGCGAGGAGGTAAGGCTTACCGATGCGGCCGGTCTTGATGATGGCTCAGAATACAGTCCTGACGGTCGGTTCATTTATTTTAATTCGGCAAGAACGGGTAAGATGCAGTTGTGGCGCATGAAACCGGACGGCTCTTCACAGGAGCAGTTGACGGATGATGAATTCAACAACTGGTTTCCCCATATTTCACCCGATGGCAAATGGATCGCATTCCTCTCCTATCAGAAAGAGGTGCGCGCAGATGATCATCCATTCTATAAACAGGTATATTTACGCCTGATGCCTGCAGACCTGTCCACGAAGCCGGTAGTGATCGCTTATGTGTACGGAGGCCAGGGCACCATTAACACGCCATCCTGGTCGCCGGATAGCAAGCGAATCGCATTTATAAGTAATACGGACATTATTCCAAAGACAAAAAAATAAAAGGGTATGTACACTCCCTCTTCGAAAAGGTATGATGATATGGTCTATAAGCGCTGTGGCCGGAGCGGTTTGATGCTGCCCGGTTTATCGCTGGGACTGTGGCACAATTTCGGCGGCGTTGACGATTTCAAGACCGCCCGCAATATCATCCGTAAAGCATTCGACCGGGGTATCACTCATTTTGACCTGGCAAATAACTATGGCCCGCCGCCCGGCTCAGCCGAGGAGAATTTTGGTGAAATACTAAACAAGGATTTCAGCGGGAACCTTCGTGATGAACTGATCATCTCCACCAAGGCCGGTTACCGCATGTGGGATGGTCCCTACGGCGAATGGGGCTCAAGAAAATACCTGGTCTCCAGCCTGGATCAAAGCCTCCGGCGGATGAAACTTGATTATGTGGACATTTTTTATTCCCATCGTCCCGATCCCAATACACCATTGGAGGAAACAATGATGGCGCTCGACCAGATCGTGCGATCCGGGAAGGCCCTGTACGTGGGAATTTCAAATTATGATGCAACGTCATCCCGCCAGGCATTCCAGATATTGAAGAGCCTGGGAACACCCTGTCTGATTCATCAACCTAAGTACTCTATGCTGGTGCGATGGGTGGAAGAAGGCCTGCTGGATGTGCTGGAAGAATATGGCGTAGGGTGTATACCATTTTCGCCACTGGCCCAGGGTTTACTAACTGATAAATATCTCCATGGCATACCGGAGGACTCACGGGCCGGAAAAGCACATGGCTTTTTGCGCAGGGAAGAGGTGGATCCCGTTACGATAAACAGGATGCAGTTGCTGAACGCGATTGCACTGCACCGGGATCAGTCATTGTCACAAATGGCATTGGCCTGGCTGTTGAAGGATCCACGCGTTACTTCAGTACTTGTTGGTGTGAGTTCAGAAAAGCAATTGGAAGACAACCTTGGTTGCCTGGCTAACACAAATTTCAGCGACGAAGAATTGAAAGTGATCGAGCAGGCGTTGGTGGCGTGAGACTGGATGCTGGATAGCTGCATGCTGGATAGTTGGATTCCCTTGCGCGGTTTGCAATTATTGCTCCCTCGGTCCCTGAGCCTGCTCAAGGGTTGCGCGAAACTCGAAAATCTACGCGTGCTGATTACGTTTTACAGCAAGCATATTTCAGGCGGGTTTATCTTTTGGATAGCTGGCGCAAAGGTTTATTTTGTGCTATAATCCTTTACGCATGAAAACAAAAAATGTACTCTGGGCCGTGATCATCATCATCTTTTTACAATCCTGTCACCGCGCCATGAGCCCTTACGAAGCTGCTAACCATCCCCGCGGTAAGAAGTGCCGGACGATACGATAATTGAGTCTGAGGTTTAGGTTGAGGCTAAGGTTCTCAACCTAAACCTCAGCCTTAACCTCAATTTTGGCCGAACAGATTCCCCACCGCCCCTTCGAGCATCGGGAACTTCTCCACCACATAGTCTTTGATAGCTGTTAGGGCTTTCTGTGCCTGCTCATCGGTAAGGCCCGCTTCTGATTTCAATTTGTCAATTAATTCCTGCATAATTCGGGGGTTATATAAATGAAAAAAGGTTTTATATGCCTGCTCCCGGCATTGCCTGGTACAGTACATATAAAACCCATGATCAAACCTTACGCCACTTTAAGCAAACTGAGTTTGCTTTTGTCGAATTTGCGTTTGGCATAATCCATATCGAGTGTGAACTCTTTTTCTTTGGATGAGGGAAGCTCAAACATAGCATCGGTGAGGATGCCTTCACATATGCTACGAAGTCCCCTTGCTCCGAGTTTGTATTCCACTGCCCGTGCTACCATGAAATCCAGTACCTCGTCATCTATGGTGAGCTGAATGCCTTCCAGTTCAAACAGGCGCTTGTACTGTTTCATAAGAGCATTCTTTGGCTGTGTGAGAATGGCGCGCAGTGTAGGAGCATCCAGCGGATCCAGGTAGGTCACTACGGGTAAACGGCCCAGCAACTCCGGGATCAGTCCAAAGCTCTTCAGATCCTGCGCGTTCACATAGCGGAGCAGGTTCTTCTTCATGTTCTCCTGCTGATCCTTATCTACATTGAACCCGATTGTATTGGTCTGCACACGGCGTGCAATGATCTTGTCGATGCCATCAAATGCACCACCGCAGATAAACAGGATGTTCTGGGTATTGATCTTGATAAGCTTCTGTTCAGGGTGCTTACGGCCACCTTGTGGCGGAACAAGCACATCTGTGCCTTCCAGCAGTTTTAGCATGCCTTGCTGCACGCCTTCGCCACTTACATCACGGGTGATCGAAGGGTTGTCGCCTTTACGGGCGATCTTATCGATCTCATCGATGTAAACGATTCCGCGTTCAGCCGCTGTGACGTCATAGTTGCAGACCTGAAGCAATCTGGTGAGAATGCTTTCCACATCCTCACCCACATAACCGGCTTCTGTGAAAACAGTGGCATCAACGATCGCAAAAGGAACGTTCAGCATACGTGCGATGCTCTTGGCAAGGAGGGTTTTGCCGGTTCCGGTCTCACCCACCATAACGATATTGCTTTTCTCGATCTCTACCTCACCACCGGGGTTGTCAGTATGCTTTTGCTGGAGACGTTTGTAATGATTATAGACCGCAACGGCCAGTACTTTCTTGGCCTCATCCTGGCCGATGACATATTCATCCAGGAACTTCTTGATCTCGATAGGTTTCTTGATCGTCAGTTTGAAAGAAGCGGAAGGCGTCTTTTCATCCCTGACCATCAGTTCCTGGTCAATGATCTCCCGCGCATGCTCCACGCAATTCTCACAAATATGTCCTTCCTGCCCCGCGATCAGTATCTTAACCTCGTCCCGGCTGCGACCACAAAAAGAACAGTGTAAAATATTTTTAGCCATTTTTTTCCTTAGGAATTGTGTGTTGGTAACTAATCAGCTGTCTGCAAAAATAAAAAACCGCCACGAGAATGACGGCTTTTTATCAGTCTGATATGTAATCTAATGATACTTATACTATTACAATTTCGAAATAACCTTATCGACGATACCGTATTCTACCGCTTCCTCGGCGTTCATCCAGTAGTCCCGGTCAAAGTCGCGCATGATCTGCTCGAAAGATTTGCCGCAATTGTCAGCAAGGATCTTAGCACCCATGTCCTTCACCCGCTTGGTTTGTTTTGCCTGGATCTCCAGGTCCGTGCTCACGCCCCGGATGTAACCACCCAATGAAGGCTGGTGGATCATCACTTCGCCGCTTGGGTAGATATAGCGGCTGCCCTTTTTACCGCCGCTCAGGAGAATGCTTCCCATCGATGCCGCCAGTCCCATGCAGATTGTGCTGACGGGACTCTTGATCATTTGCATGGTATCGTAGATCACCATGCCGCTGGTGACGACACCACCCGGGCTGTTTATAAAAAATTTGATCTCCTTCCCGGAGTTGTCGTTGTCCAGCAACAATAGTTTGCTGACCACGTCACGGGCAGATTTATCATCAACCGGTCCCCAGAGATAAACACTCCGGGTTTCGAAGAAATATTTTTCCAGTTTCTTGCTGAACATCATGAGGTCAGACTTCGGCTGTTCTTCTTTTTCTTCCTCTTCTTCGTCATCAGATCTCCAGTCACTGTATAAAAAATGATTGCGATTCATGTTCGTTCTTTTATAAGTTTTATTGGTTGTAGTGTCTGCCCCTTAGCTGTCTTTCTTTTCTTTCCGTGGATTGATCACGAGCACCTCGTCTACCAGTCCATACTCTTTCGCTTCGGGTGCAGTCATCCATTTATCACGATCGAAATCACGTTCAATCTGCTCCACGGGTTTGCCGGTGTGATAATTCACCACGCTGTAAAGATCAGTCTTCAGCTTACGGATCTCATTCACGGTGATCTCGATGTCACTTGCCTGCCCGCCGATAGCGCCGCTGGGCTGGTGCATCATGATACGGGAGTGACGCAATGCAGCGCGCTTGCCCTTGGTGCCGGCACCGAGCAATACACAGGCCATCGATGCTGCCATGCCGATACAGATAGTCGCCACATCAGGGCTTACATACTGCATGGTGTCATACATCCCAAGACCCGCGTACACTCCGCCGCCCGGGCTGTTGATGTACATATTTATATCGCGTGTTCTGTCCGTCGAGTCGAGGAACAGGAGTTGTGCTGTTACAATGTTGGCCACTTCATCATTGATCGGATAGCCAAGGAAAATGATCCTGTCCATCATCAACCTGCTGTAAACATCCATCACCGCTACGTTCATGGGTCTTTCCTCGATGATGTTGGGGGTCATGGCTGTCACCAGGTTCGACGCATAACTGTGGAGAGTATTACTGGAGAGGCCACGGTGCTTGACCGCATATTTTTCGAATTCTGAATTAAACGTCATGAGTTGAAAAAATTGTTGTGTTAATAGGTTGACAAGTTAGCAATATCCCGTTTATATAATTACAAACCTCTCACCGGGTTGTTCAATCCATCAAATATCCGTCCAATCACCAAAACGGCAAAATCACGTGACAGGATAGCAGTTTTCAAAAAAATACCCCGGCGTACCGGGGCATTTGCATATTAGTTGAACATCTCGCGCATCTTATCAAAGAATCCTTTTTCATTCTTGTCAGGATGTGGCTTGAAGTTGGGTGATTGTCCCAGTTTTTCCAGGGCTGCTTTTTCTTCAGCATTGAGCGTTTGCGGTGTCCAGATGTTTACCTGGATAAGCTGGTCTCCTTTTTCATAGGAATTCACCGCAGGAAATCCTTTTCCCTTCAGCCGGAATACCTTTCCACTCTGGGTTCCGGCTGGTATTTTGATCTTGGCGCGACCGTCTATGGTCGGCACTTCCACCTGTGTTCCAAAAACAGCGTCCGTAAATGAGATGTGCAGATCATAGGCAACATTGAGTCCATCACGCTGAAGTTCCTTATGCGATTCTTCTTCGATGAGGATGATCAGGTCACCATTGGCGCCGCCGCGTTCGCCGGCATTGCCACGTCCGTTGATGCTTAACTGCATTCCTTCCTGCACACCAGCCGGTATCTCGATGCTCACCGTCTCTTCAGCGTACACCCGGCCTTCACCCTTACAATTGGTGCATTTCGCTGTAACCGTTGACCCCTCACCATTACAGGTAGGGCAGGTAGTAACGGTCTGCATCTGGCCGAGAAAGGTGTTTTGCACACGACGTACCTGGCCGGAGCCGCTACACGTCTGACAGGTTTGCACACTGCCTTTGTCTTTCGCACCACTGCCGCTGCAGGTATTACATACTACGTATTTCTTTACCTTGATATTCTTGGTAACGCCCTTGGCGATTTCCTCATATGTTAGCTTCAGTTTAACGCGGAGGTTGCTGCCCCGCACACCACGGCTACGCTGGCCCTGGCGTCCGCCGCCACCGCCTCGCTGCTGACCAAAGAAATTCCCGAAGATATCGTCGCCGAAAATATCACCGAACTGGCTGAAGATATCGTCCATGTTCATGCCATTGCCTCCGCTGTAACCTCCTCGTCCATTGCTGCTCACGCCGGCATGACCAAAGCGGTCATACTGTGCTTTTTTATCAGCATCACTCAATACTTCATACGCTTCAGCAGCTTCTTTAAACTTTTCCTCGGCGGCTTTATCACCAGGATTACGGTCAGGGTGGTGTTGCATGGCCACCTTACGGTAGGCCTTCTTAATCTCGTCAGTGCTTGCGCCCTTCGCCACACCCAACACTTCGTAATAATCTCTTTTCGACATAGTTCTAAATGGTTCGCGAAAATTTTATAAAAGGATGCCGGTATCACCGGCATTAAGGGACGTTATTTACCAACCACTACTTTGGCGTGACGGATCAATTTATCATTCAGGTAGTATCCCTTCACTATCTCATCCACCACTTTGCCCGAGAGCTCAGGTGAGGGAGCAGGGATCTCGGTGATGGCTTCATGCAGGTCAGCATCAAAGTCGGTCCCGGCCGCTTCCATCACACGCAGACCTTTAGCTTGTAAAGTATTGCGGAATTTATTAAAAACCAATGTCACCCCTTCACGGATCTGGGCGATATCAGTGGCTGTTTCCAACTGTTTTTGTGCCCGATCCGTATCATCCAGCACATTGAGCAATTCCGTGATCACTTCCCGGCCGGCGGTTTGCATAAAATCCTGCCGTTCTTTCACCGAGCGGCGACGATAGTTGTCAAATTCGGCAGCCAGCCGCAAATACCGGTCGTTGGCGGCAGCCAGCTCGGCCTGGTGTTTCTCCTGCAGGTCAGAACTTTCCTCCAACGGCTCATTAAGGTGGGAGCTACCACGCTGATTCTCATCAGTATTGATATCAAAACCTCCGTTTTCCCCGGATTCCTGCTGCATTTCGTGTACGTCCTTTTCTGTCATTTTTTCCAAAATTGTTTGCAAAGGTAAGCTAGTCAAGAATATTGCCAATGGAGGGAGAGAGGACAAAATGGCAAAGAGAGTGCGGAGTGCAGAGATCGAAGGACGTGGCGACTGAAGACTGGGGCGGGGAGGCAACCGGTGCAGGCTACAATCTCCGCACTTGCACTCCGCACTTCGCACTCTTTTACATGACCTGAACGATCAAAAATTTGAGGTACTCCGTATTTTCCAGTCCCCAAATGATCGGGTGATCAGAAGCCTGCTTTTGGAATGTCACCTGCCGGATCTTCCGCCGCGCATCCCGTGCCGCCATATCAATGATCTGCAGGAATAATTCAGGATTTACCAGGTTGGTGCATGAAGAGGTAACCAGGAATCCGCCCGGGCGAACCAGTTTCATACCACGCAGGTTGATCTCTTTATAACCCGTGATCGCTTTCTGGATGGTTTCCCGGCTCTTGGTAAAGGCTGGCGGATCGAGCATCACCACATCGTACTGCCGGCCATCCTTGCCCCATTGTTTCAGCACATCAAACGCATTCGCGGCCTCAAACCGGCACACGTTCTCCAGGCCGTTCAACATCGCATTGGCATTGGCCTGCTGTACTGCATTCTCGGAAATATCGAGTCCCAGGACCGATTTCGCGCCGTAATGTGCAGCGTGCAACTCAAAGGTTCCTGTATAAGTAAATGCGCCAAGTACCTCCGCACCTTTTACAATGTGCTGGATAGCCCGGCGGTTATCCCGCTGATCCAGGAAGTACCCGGTCTTTTGGCCATTCTCGACATCTACGTGAAATTTCAGCCCGTTTTCATTGATGATGATCTTTGTATCAAATGGCTCTGACAAAAAACCCTTCACTGGTTCAAGTCCTTCAAGCTGGCGGACGGGTACATCATTGCGTTCATAAATCCCTTTTGGAGAAAATATCGCCTGGATCGCCCGGGCGATCGCAGGTTTCCACACATCAATTCCGAGGGCCAGTGTCTGGATCACGAAATAGTCATTGAATTTATCAATGATCAGTTGCGGGAGGTAATCGGCTTCGCCAAACACCAGCCGGCAGTTCTCTGTGTAGCCCAGTTTCTGGCGATACTCCCAGCTTTCCCGGATCCGCCGGAGGAAAAAATCTTCATTGATCTCATCGTTTCGATCGCGGGTAAGCAAGCGCACTAAGATCTGCGACTTTGGATTGATATATCCTTTCCCGACAAATTTTTTATCATGGGTAAGTACGGTCACCGTACCTCCCGGTTCCACTTCGCCCTCTGTCTTTTCCACTTCATTATTGAATATCCAGGGGTGACCATTCACTACCCGCGGAGAAATCTTGCGCTTCAAAAAAACTGTAGCCATAAATGCGAAGATACGGTGCTGGGAGCTGGGAACTGGGTACTGGGGGCTGGGGGCTGGATGCTGGGTACTGGATGCTGGATGGATACGAGGTGCAGGCTGCGAGATACGGGATTCGGGATTCGGAGGGCATTACGTCCTTTGCTCACGTTGCTCCCGAAGCCTCGGGATTTGCGTGAAACCGAAAAAAAGACTTAAACGCTACTTGGAAACCTGGAACTTCCCCATCTCGAGCACCTTTCCGGATGCATCGGTGAGGTGATAGATGTACATACCCCGGTTGAAGTCAGTGAGAGAAACCGTGGTCTTGTCCGTAACATTGGGAGACTCGGACATTTTTTTACCCAGGAAATTAAACACGATGATATTGACGCCCTTCTGGCCCTTGGGAACTTCAAAAGTTACATAAGACTGGGCCGGGTTGGGATACAACTTCACCAACTTGCCCCCGGGATCTGTATTAGACCCGCGCGCACCCTGCCCCATCGATTGGAAAGAAAAGGCGACAGTAAAAAGTAGTATAGGTAGAAGTCTGATCAACGAAACAAATTTACTTTTATTTTTCAATAATACCCTCAATTCTTTAATTATGCAATCTCCCGGCCATTATTTTTTACACCCATTGTTTATCAATCAATTATAAACCGCTTCCCGGCGATTTTAACGCTCCATTACCGTAATTTTTCCAATTCCCGGTGGATCGCCTCGAAGTCAGGAACCAGGCCGGCATTCTCCAGGATTTCCTGGTAAGCCAGGTTTCCCTCCCTGTCAATCAGAAATGCCGACCGCTTGCTCACCTCCCTCATCTCAAACCCAAACACCGGGTAAAGGCTGTCATATAACCGCGACACCTCCTTATTGAAATCGCTCAGCAGCGGGAAATTGAGCTGCTGATCCTCGCGAAACCGGTGCAATGTATAAAGTGAATCAACCGATATGCCAAAAACACGGGCATCCGCGTTGTTGAACCGTGATATATCATCCCGAACCGAACATAACTCCGCCGTACACACACTGGTAAACGCGAGCGGAAAAAACAACAATAATACGTTTGAGCCCCGCTGATCAGCGAGGTTCACTTTGTTTTTTTCATCATCGAAAAGAGAGAATTCAGGGGCAGGCTGACCAAGTTGTAAAGGCATAAAGGCGATTAATTAAAAATTTAAAAAATACTGCGCACACCAAACTCCAGCTTTTTTCATCCAGCATTCTCCCCCGGAGTGAAGTCCGGGCTAATTATATTGCGCGACCGGCGGGCTAAAGCCCTTGTCGCGTAAAATAACTCCGCACTCCGCACTCCGCGCATGTTTCATCCAGCCCCAGTATCCAGTTATCCAGCACCCTTCGACAGGCTCAGGGCAAGTCCAGTATCCAGTTATCCAGCATCCAGTATCCAGCACCCTTCGACAGGCTCAGGGCAAGTCCAGTATCCAACTCCTAGCGCCCAGTCCCCAGCCCCCAGCTCCCAGTCCCCTGCCCCCAGCAC
>JAEZAM010000076.1 GCA_023430465.1 Bacteroidota bacterium
CCTTCGCCCACCCTATTTGTTATTACTACGCCGTACCTTTGCGGCGCAAACTATCGCCTATGTCTTCTTCCATCGAAACCCTCACACCTATTGCCGGATCGGCTGCCCTTGCTGCCATTGCCGAAAAAGTAAAATCAGGCACCCGCATCAGCGACGAAGACGCTCTTCTTCTCTACAATGAAGGCAGCCTCGCCTTTCTTGGAGCACTCGCAAATTTTGTCAGGGAAAAACTGCATGGCGACACCACTTATTTCAACCGGAACTTCCATATCGAACCCACCAATGTCTGTGTCTATTCCTGTCATTTCTGTTCCTACAGCCGCCTGTATGCGCACCGCGACGAAGGCTGGGAACTCAGCCAGGAACAGATGATGGACATCGTTCGCAGCTACGATGGCAAACCCGTTACCGAGGTACACATTGTCGGCGGCGTTCATCCAAAAATGAACCTGGAGTTCTTTGCCGAACTCATTCGCAAGATCAAAGCCCACCGGCCTGATCTGCACGTGAAAGGCTTTACTGCTGTTGAACTCGACTACATGTTCCGCAAAGCCAAATTATCCGTTGAGGAGGGGATGAAATACCTGCACGAGGCCGGACTGGATTCACTGCCAGGCGGCGGCGCGGAAATTTTTCACCCCGATATCCGGCAGCAGATCTGTGCCGATAAGGTCGACGGCACCGGCTGGCTGCACATTCATGAAACTGCTCACAAATTGGGCATGCACACCAATGCCACCATGCTCTATGGCCACATCGAAGACTACACGCACCGCATTGACCACATGCGCCGGCTCCGGGAATTGCAGGACCGCACTCACGGCTTCAATACATTTATCCCGCTGAAATTCCGCAACCAGCAGAATGACATGAGCCATATCAGTGAAAGCAGCATCATTGAGGACATGAAAGCATATGCTGTTGCCCGCATCTATCTCGATAATTTCCCTCACCTCAAGGCCTACTGGCCAATGCTTGGACGGCAGAATGCCCAACTCACCCTCTCCTTCGGCGTCAACGACATCGATGGTACGATCGATGATACCACAAAGATCTATTCGATGGCCGGCTCTGAAGAACAAACACCGGCCATGAACACCCTGGAACTGGTCACCCTTATCCGCCAGGCCAGAAGAAAACCTGTTGAGCGCGGCACGCTGTACAATGTAATTCGGGATTATTCAGTGAATGATATCGGACCGGAGGAACAGGAATTTCACCTGAACTGAGGGCTGGGTGCGGGATGCTGGATGCGGGGTGCTGGATGCTGGATAAAACTTTGCCTCTTTTGCACCCGAGGCTTCGGGATTTTCGTGATACTCTCCTTACCAGCCTCCGCGCGCTCCGCACTCTCTATCCTCTTTTTTTTCAAAAAAAAAGAGGCAAAAAAAACTGCGCTCGGATCCAATGGGGGAATACGGCATAGTGATGCGCTAAAGCTGACGATGGCGCTTCGTGCAGTTATGGTAATCAGTTATATCCCTCGGGCGCCCGCCAGCTTTGCCTGCGGCCGCGCATGTTATGCCGTATTCTTTTCCCCCATTGTATCCAAGGCGCGTCCTTGCCGGTCATTTGCCCTGGAAACCAAATACGCCCCGGTCCCTGAGTAGCTAACGAACGAAGTGAGTTAGCGTATCGAAGGGCCCTGATAAACGACTGTAGCCAGGTTCACCCCGCTTCTTGTTATAATTTCTGCTAAAACCATCAATCTGAAGAAAGCCTTTATCATCTAAAGGTCTTTGCTCACTTGGCTCCCGAAGCCTCGGGATTTGCGTGCCGGATGCCGGATTTTTAACTTTCCATTTTTATTTGATAAACCGGTTTGCCTGAATTTTTGTAAATTCAGTAAAAATCGCCATATGAGGAAAGTAGCAGCCGTACTCGCACGGAAAGGCAGAAATGCCATCAGCGTCAACCCACAGACCTCTGTTTACGAAGCCCTCGAGATCATGGAGCAACATAACATCGGGTCAGTGATCGTACTTGACAAGGGCGAATACGCAGGTATCGTCACAGAAAGAGACTATTCACGCAAAGTAATGTTGAAAGGAAAAAGTTCAACGGAAACTCCCGTTTCAGAGATCATGTCTTCGGATCTGCCCCACGTGAGCCCGGATGACAGTATCGAAACCTGCATGTCACTGATGACCTCAAACAATATCCGCTATTTGCCGGTATTTGATAACGCCCGATTGGCAGGGATCATATCAATGAGTGATGTGGTGAAGGAAACTATCCTGGCGCAGCGGGAAACGATCAGTCAGTTGGAAAGTTACATTCACTCGGTATAGTTGGATGGAGTGTGGAGTGTGAAGTGGGGAGTGTGGAGATGCCGCTGTTGTTCCTCGGAATGAATATTGAAATTGCATTAGTTCACCACGCCAACAGCCAGGACATGACATGCAGTTGAGGTTAAAGCAAAGAAGAGCGGAGTGTGGAGTAGAGTTTGAAGATGAGTTTGAAGCCGGAAAGCAACGACTTTTGAGAACTATGTCCACTCCGCACTCCACACTCCGCACTCCGCTCTTTGCACTCGTTTAGCATTCAGGCAGACTCAGCGGCACGTTTACAGCCAGGCCTCCATCGGATGTTTCCTTGTATTTTCCATTCATATCAAGCGCAGTCTGCCACATCGTTCGGATGACGGCATCCAGTGAAACCTTGGCAAAATCCGGTGTGCTTTGCAGGGCGAGTTGTGAGGCTGTTATGGCTTTTATGGCGCCCATCGTATTGCGTTCGATGCAAGGTACCTGTACGAGCCCGCCGATGGGATCGCAGGTCATGCCAAGATGGTGCTCCATCGCGATCTCTGCGGCCATCAACGCCTGGCGCTGATTACCGCCCATTGCTTCGGTGAGGGCAGCGGCTGCCATTGCTGAAGATACACCAATCTCGGCCTGGCAACCACCCATCGCTGCTGAGATGGTTGCTCCTTTTTTGAATATACTGCCGATCTCTGCTGCAGTGAGTAAAAACTTGACTACAAGATCTTCACTTTTCCATGCCTCCGCGTCTGCGGAAAATATCAGGCAGTAGAATAACACCGCAGGGATCACCCCGGCTGCACCATTGGTTGGTGCAGTGACCACCCTGCCGAACGAGGCATTCTCTTCATTCACTGCCAGTGCAAAACAACTCACCCAATCGAGGGTATATTTGAATCCATTGCCGCCCTGTTGAATTTTTTTTATCCAATCATCAAATCCTTCGTCTTCCTGGTGGGCAAGTAATTTCCTGTTTAGCCCACCTGCCCTGCGACGTACATTCAATCCGCCCGGCAAATGACCCTCCGTATGACAACCGCGGTAGGTGCATTCTTTCATCACTTCCCATATCTGCAACAGGCCTTTTCGGGTCTCTTCCTCGCTTCGCCAGGTGAGTTCGTTTTCCATCACCACTTCGTGAATGGACATACCTGTCTTCATGCACCAGAGAAGGAGGTCATTGGAATTGTTGATCGGGAAGGGTAGCTGACGGACCGTTGCTTTATCTGTGGCCTCACCTTCCCGTGTAACGAAACCGCCGCCAATAGAATACCAGGTTTCGGCACCAGATTCCTTGCCGGCCGTTGCGAGAAACGTCAGTGCGTTTGGATGAAAAGGAAGTGTTTCGCTGAAAAGAAATTCAATGTCTTCAGCGGGGTTGAACTTCACCTCATGCAGTCCACCCAGCAGGAGTTCCTGCATTTCGCGGATGTCATTGATACGTGAGTGTATAGCATGTACGTCAAAGGTCACGGGATCATAACCGCAGAGTCCGAGTTGCACGGCAATATCGGTACCATGTCCCACTCCTGTCTTGGCCAGTGAACCATACAGGAGAATGCGGATCGAGTCAACTTTTTGCAGAAGCTCGCGTTGGCGAAGCGTTTCCACAAAACCCAAAGCCGCCCGCCAGGGTCCGAGTGTATGCGAACTCGAAGGGCCGACGCCTATCTTGAAAATATCAAAAACGGAAATGGGTTCGTATGGCAAGGGAGATGATTGTCGGGCGAAATTACGAAGAAATCAGTGCGGAGTGCGGAGTCTGGAGTGCGGAGAAAAAATCACTCAACTACGGTAGTATTGCCCCATTAGTTCGCAAAGCTGATGAGTATCTTGCTGGCCAACAAATGTCGATGTTATCTTATAATAAACTTGTTGTCTATCAAAAAGCCGAAGAGGCTCACAGAAGAATTTATCGATTCTTAAGGGGGAACCCGGCACTTCCTTCTTATATTAAGAGCCAACTGGGACGAGCAAGCCTGAGTGTGCAATTAAACATTGCAGAAGCCAGTGGGAAATTCTCCGAAAAAGACAAACGACATTATTACGTAGTAAGCCGTGCATCTGTTTTCGAAACAGTAGCGCTGATCAATTTCCTGGCTGAGGATCACGACCTTCCGCAGACACTAAATGCGGAGCTTTTAGACATCTATCATGAAGTATCAGCAATGCTGTACACGCTCATTCGGAAATACAAAACATAAGCTCTCGTTCCACACTCCATACTCCGCACTCCGCACTTCCTCCGTCTTTGCGTGAAACTCAGCTACTGGACGTCCAGCAACGAAATGTCAAAATAAAGCACCGAATTTCCGGGAATGGAAAGATAAGGCTCGCAACCATAAGCAAGTGATGAGGGGACGATCAGTTTGATCCTGCCGCCTTCTTTGATCAGCGGTATACCGATCTTCCAGCCTTCGATCAGATCGCTCAGCGCCCAGGCCGGACTTGCTGTCGTGCGCTCATCAAACACGCGGCCGTCGAGAAAGGTTCCCCGGTAGATGATGGAAATAGCTGAGTTTGCATTGGCGGTCTGCCCCGAGCCCTCTGTGATGATCTCATAATAGAGACCACTTGGATGCGCGGTGGGCGTTATTCCGTTTGCCGAGGCAAACGCTGTGATCTGTGGTACTTCTTTCGCGGGAGCTTTGGGTTTGCATTCTTTATTACAACCTGTACCTGCAAAAAGCAGACTGGCACAGGAAAGAACGAGGATTAGATGTTTCAAATTGGGCGTTGATTTTAAAGTTAGCTGGCTAAAAGACAACTCACCGGGTTAATTAGCTGCAAGTATACAAAAATCAGGATTGCTTGCGGGCTTTCAATTCCTGGTAACGCTGCTCATTGATGTCCCATTTATGTTTAATTGAGAAAATCGTAGTAAAAACCACAATCCCCAAAACCGCGATAAGTACGATAAATATGATGGATGAATCAGCCCGGAAAGCAGCCTCAGCGCGGGGATACCATCCGGAAAGGAAATTGGCGAATATGGCAAATACAATCAGCACCGAAAGCGGCAAACCTATGCTAAGCTGGCGAATCCCGCGTTTGCGGCGCAACCGGTTTGACTCCCAATACGACATAAATTGTTGTTCGTCTTCTGTGATCATGCCGCAAAATTAAAACATCCTGGCGGAGGGGCCTTGTATCCCAGGGTTGAATTATATATATTGTGTGATAAAATCCAAAAGGCTGTGAAAATAGCAACCTTACTAACTCAATTCCTCTACGCCAACAAGACGCTTGATCTTCCTGGCATTGGTACATTTTCCCTGGATCCCGCAGCCCTGCAGGACCTGGAAAACAGCAAACAACGCTCCGCTACCCTCGATGGTGTAAGCTTCCAGTACAAACCCGCACTAAAAGACTCACCCGCACTGATTCAATTCATTTCAGCGCGCACCGGGAAAATGAAAGCCCTTGCTGCAGCCGATCTGGAATCCCACATCGAACTGGCACAGCAGTTCCTGAACATCGGCAAGCCCTTCAGCTTCGATGGTATAGGCACACTTGTAAAAACCAGGAGCGGGGAAATCGAATTCAGTCCGCCCGTGATCGCTACGGATCGCCTGAAAGAACTCAACCAGCCCGACAAGAGCATACCGGCTTCGCGCGAAGAATCATCTAAAAATTTCGAATCATTTCTCGAAACTCCCCGACCTGCATTAAACGGGAAAAAACCAGTAGTGGCACTGATCCTGCTTTGCGGTCTTGGCCTTGCCATTTGGGGAGGATATACGATTGCCACCAACGCTGCAGAAGAATTGCCTGCCCATACGGAACTTACCAGCGCAGAGCAGGTACTCGTGACAGGTCCATCGGAAGAACAATCCACGGCTGCCCCTGCCCCCACCCCGGATACAACAGCGACCGTAATGGCTCCAATAGCGCAGGCTGCAGGTTCCAGTTACAAATATGTATTGGAAATAGCTCCTGGCAAACGTGCCTTCAAACGGTACAACCAGCTCCGGACGAACCTTTGGGATGTGCACCTCGAAACACGTGATTCACTTCAGTATAAACTTTACCTGATGCTGCCTGCGGCAAATGCCGACACTACCCGTGTGATGGATTCCTTGACGGTGATGACGGGAAAGAGGGTGTATATTGAGTACAACTAAAATTAAAAAGTCAAAACCAGAACGATGACTGCTGCCTGGCCGGCGATCACGTTTCACGACTCAACCTCAACCTCAGCCTCAGCCTCAGCCTCAGTTTCAGTTTCAACCTCAACCTCCACCTTACCGCATACTGAAAATACTGCAATAGAAAAAGGCAGGATTTCTCCTGCCCTTGTTGAGTAGCATTAAGCCATACATAAGATTTAATCCAGAAATTGTTTTTCAGAACCGGGTTCACATGATAATGGCTCAGTTATTCACCGGTATTGGATTTCCGATTCAGGCAATTCATAAGTATTGGATTTAAATACTGTTCTGGACGATCGAAAGGTTTTCAAATGATACTGGTTTCGGCTTTCAGTGGATCTGGACAAATGGTTTTACACAAAAGACAAGGACAGCGGCTTTCAACGGATTGGATTCATTGGTTTTTCACAAGAGATAATGACGACGGCTTTCGCAGGATTGGATCGGTTTTACATAGTTACTGGCAATGGCTTTTCGTGGATCGGGATGGCTGGTCTTTCAATCGATATTGAAAACGTTCTTCAAGGGATGGATATCAGTCTTTCGAAGGATTTGGTTGTTTTCCAGGATAATCAGTTCTTCATTGGCATCAGATCCGGCAGTTCATAGGTATAGACTTCACACTGCAAGGCAGTATGTCAACTCAGTTAAAATCTAATTTCCTTGGTGCAGGCGCCGTAAGGGATAAGGTGGTGAATTGGGCGGCGGCGGGCCTGTTCAGTACAATAGTTTTAATCGGTTCGGATTCTTTAATAAAACTAACACGGATTAGTCGCCCAAGCAAGCAGCTAAGTGTAAAATTGTGCATTCAATGTTGAAACATGAAACGTTTACGTATCAATACTACGAACCGGGTATTGGTAGAAATACGAACCCCTCTGCACAACACATTGGATCTAAAATTTTTACATAAAAATCATAATATGTCAGATCTGCGGTCTTTTTCCCTCAGTGATAACTCTTAAAAAATGGAGCGGCCTGATCACGCACTCTTCCCCTTGCATGAGTTTGTCAATCCATTCGCAGCGCTGTCAATGTTTGTCCTCCCTGCCTTATCTCCATCGCATACACCTTTCCCTCTTTGTACAACATGCTGATGACCGCTCCCGGTACATCAGGCAGAGTAAAGCTTGTCGCACTGGTGAAAACCATTTTCATTGCCTGGACCTGGCCACTTTGACGCATGCACAATTCCTCACCACATCTGACCATGGTCAATGTATCGCTCTCCAGTTTATAACTGCCCAAATATGCCGTCAGCGTATCCTTGTTCATTTTATACGGACTGACAAATTTTGGTTCATAGAACCCCGGCCATTTGTAAACCTGTGCCACACTGTTCAACAACTCATTTATCATCTGGAACTGTTCACCGTTTGTCATAATCACAACGCCCTTCCCTCCTTTCAGACTTCCATAATACGTACATACAAATCCATAATTACCGCCATTGTGATTAAAGTACTTGTGACCGTTCCTGTTCTCTATGAATAAGCCCAGACCAAATGCACTGTCTATACGCGGAGTAAACCGCTGCTGTGTCATTTGCCGGTTTAATACTTTTGCGGACCTCCCCTCAAATGCAAGCTGGGTTTCGATCACATACCTTGCGATATCTGCAGGTGTGGTCCAAAGCCCTGCTGCCGCCTGTTCCGGATACACATGATAGTCGCCATCGGCATGCTGCCCGTTCACATATGCCACTGCCAGATCCTTTGTACCGGGCGGCGGCGGCTGAGTAAAGAAACTTTCCTTCATGCCGAGGGGATCGAGCACTTCCTTTTTCATATAAGCAGCATAATCCTGCCCGGTGATATCTGAGACCATCAGTTGAGTCACGGTGGTCCCTCCACCGGAATACTGAAATTTCTGTCCCGGCGGAAACATCGATCTGACTGCCTTCGAATTTGCCGGCGATTCACCATTTAATACCTGCTTCACCGTCGGGAAGGGACCCGCAGATCCATAGCCCCAGAATCCGTGGACTGATGTGCCTGCGGTGTGACTTAGCAGGTCATAGACATTGATCTTTTTACCGCCGCTCAGGCTATCGTAAGGAAATTTCCAGCTTTTGAGATAAGTATTGATGTCCGCATCCGGCACCAGGAGGCCGCGCTGCACAAGCTTCAGTACACCCAGGCTATTAAGGCTTTTGCTGATCGATGCAGCCTGGAAACGCGTATGTTCCGTTACAGGTTTGCCAGCTTCTTCATCTGCCCATCCATAGCCTTTTGCCCATACAATTTTGTAGTTGTCTATCACGGCGATTGACAATCCTTTCACATGATGGATCTTCATTCGTTCCTTCAGATTCCAGTGTGGCAGGGTATCACCATAGATCGTGGCGGGTGCAAGTGAATTTTCCACCGCATTGATCTTCGAGGTGAGAGAAGAAGAAGGCGGCTGTGCCTGTGCACTTACCATACAAAAGACACAAAGAAGGACCAATAGTCGCATACGGGATAGAGTTTAAATAAAGATGGGGAGAGTGCGGCCGGATAAAAATACAGATTCAATAAATATTCCGACCGCTTTTAACGTTCTGGAGGTTTCCCGCCAGGTCGGTATCTTCGTTTTAATCCCAGGATTTGCATTGGGTATTTAAATAGTTTTGCGAAGCCAACAAACCTGATATGGTTACAGACATTTCCCACCTTACTTCCCTCTTTGAAAATGCGACCGAAGGTATCGTGCTTACCAACGGGCGGGGCGATATCGTGCTCGTCAATCCCGCTGCGCGCCGGATGTTTGGCTACAGCGAGGAGGAGATTGTCGGCAAGCCCATTGAAATACTGATCCCGGACGAGATGAAAAAAACGCACAAGGTTCAACGCGATGGTTTTTATCAAAACCCATCGAACCGCGTTATGGGACATGGGCGGGACCTGTTTGGCCGCAGGAAAGATGGCACCGATCTCCCGGTGGAAGTCAGCCTCAGTCATTATAACCGCAACGAAGAACTGTTCGTGATCGCCTTTGTTGTGGACATAACGCACCGCAAGGTGGCAGAACAGAACATGCTGCGGCAACAGGAAGAGCTGGCCCGCGTCAGCGCTGAGATCCGCAAACTGAATGCAGAGCTGGAAGTAAAAGTGGAAGAACGCACCCTGATTCTCAAAGAGGCGCTGCACAGGCTTGAGCAATCGCAGACTGAGCTGAGTGACGCACTCGACAAGGAACGCGAACTCAACGAGATCAAGTCCCGCTTTGTGTCAATGGCCTCCCATGAGTTCCGGACTCCACTGAGCACGGTACTTTCTTCTGCCGCATTGCTGGAAAAATACAAAACCACCGATGAACAGGACAAGAGAGACCGGCACATCACCAAAATCAAATCAAGTGTAAAGCACCTCAATAACATCCTGGAAGATTTCCTCTCGCTGGGTAAACTCGATGAAGGAAAAGTGTCTGTGGTGGCGACGACCTTCAACCTACGTGATATGATCGACGAACTGGTAGAAGAGATACAAGGGTTGCTCCACCCGGACCAACAGGTCGTCATCGACTTCAATGCGCAGGCAACACTGCATACCGATCGCAATCTCCTGAAGAATGCGGTGATCAATATACTCACCAATGCCATTAAATTTTCCCCGGAGGATAAGCCCGTTTTCTTCAACGTTACCACCGAGGGTGATCACACACTGATAGCCATCAAAGATGAAGGCATTGGTATTCCGGAAGAAGAACAGGAACATCTGTTCAGCAGTTTTTTCCGCGCCAGGAATGCCTCCAATATCCAGGGAACAGGGCTGGGTTTGAACATAGTAAAACGATACCTGGACCTGCTGGGGGGATCCATCCATCTCGAGAGTCAATTGCACAAAGGAACAACAGTTACCATACGGATAAAAAATCAACAACCATGACGACGGTACTTGTAATTGATGACAACCAGGACATAAGGGAAAATACTGCAGAGATAATGGAGCTTGCCGGCTACAAAGCCCACGTAGCGGAAAATGGAAAACGCGGTGTTGAACTGGCCATGAAGGTTATGCCGGATATTATCATCTGCGATATCATGATGCCTGAACTCGATGGCTACGGCGTTCTTCATCTTCTTAAAAGGAACGAATCAACAGCACACATTCCGTTTATTTTCCTCACAGCAAAGACAGAACGAACTGACCTTAGAAAAGGAATGGAGATGGGTGCTGATGATTATGTCACCAAGCCGTTTGAAGAACTGGAACTGTTACGTGCCGTTGAGGTCCGCCTGAAAAAAGCTGCGGTGTTGAACCAGACCTATCCTTCCGGTCCGGCAGGGGTTGATTCATTCCTGTCCAATATCCGGGAAGCCGGACTGGTGGATCAGTTGGCAGATAAATATGAAGTGCTTGATTTTCCCAAAAAACATATCCTCTTCCAGGAAGGTAAGCGTCCCCGTTACCTGTATTATCTTGTATCCGGTAAAGTAAAAGGATTTCTTACCCACGATGCAGGCAAGGACTATATCACAGATCTCTATAGCGCCGGTGACTTTATTGGTCATACAGCCATCATCGAGGAAAAAAATTATGAAAGTTCCGCCATCGTACTGGAAGATGCGGCCATTATGCAGATTCCGCGGGAAGATTTTCTTCACATGATCCACAGTGATATTGGCGTTGCCACAAAATTCATCCAGATCATTACGCGAAATGTTGCAGAGAAAGAAACCCGCCTGCTGAACCTTGCCTATAGCTCTTTAAGGAAACGGGTAGCGAAAGCGCTTGTAGAGCTACATCAGAAATACGCATCAACCGGCCGCACTGCTGCCCTGGAAATATCCCGCGAAGACATAGCCCAATATGTCGGTACGGCCACCGAGTCATTGATCCGCACACTGAGTGATTTCAAATCGGAGAAGATGCTGGAGATCAGGGAAGGTAAAATTCACATCACTGATGTTGCACGACTCGAGGCTGTGATCAACTGAATCATTTTACAGAAAAAGGCTGAGGTACAAAAGAAAGGTCACGCCCCTGGTCATTTTGCTTTTTCAACGTCCACTTATCGGTCATGGTCGTCTCCAGCCATACCATGCCTGAGCGCCGGGATACCTGTGCGTTCAGTCCAAACCGTGATTGGAACAATGCCTCCACCTCCTCTACCGTCATTTCATCATTCAGCTCGATAGAACCAGCGTCGCGCAGCCCGGCGGCCCGCAAAGACAGGAACTGGGGAAGGTGTTTGCGTATGGGCAACTCGGGATCGGTAAGCTGCATATAGTAGAACTCCAGCTTCAGGTAAGGGTAGCCCGCACTGAAAGCATCCTGCACATCACTGATTAGCCTGTTTTCTGAAAGCTGTATGGTCATAATGAGGTCTTTGAACATGTAAACCTCGGTAAATCCATTGCCCGGAAAGCTGACCGGTACCCTGCCCGCATATGACTTTTGTCAAGTCAACATCGGGAAAAGTTCAGCGCCCCTGTGATCTCAGGTCATAAAAATCCGGCTCGCGCCGACCGATTTTTACATCCTAAATTAATCGTCATGGAAATCACACAAACCTACGCTCCGGTCGCAACCAACACTACTACAACCGTTCCCGTATATAAAAGATTCATCAACTGGTGCGCCGCACAGGAGGAAAACCGACTGGCGTGGGTAGCTGCGATCATCTTTTCGCATGGATGTATCATCACCCCACTCACTCTTCTATTCGTGATGCTGAGTGGTAACAGCTTTGTATTCTGGCCCTTTGTAATCGGCGCCATGGGTGCTTCCCTGATCGCCAACCTGGCTGCTATGCCTACCAAATGGACCCTGCCCGTTTATTTCCTGGGCATCCTGGTGGATATCGTGATCATCCTCCAGTGTATAGGTGTCCTGCTGGCCAGCTAATCCGGGATTTCAACAATAGAATTGTGTTTGTAAATAAGCGGAATGCATTGTGAAAAGCGCCCTCTTTTCATAGTGCATTTTGCATTTCATACAGCGTTTTCCGCATTCCGGCAACTCACCTGTCCTGAATTAAAGCAAAGCAGGTTAATCTTACACATGATTACACTCTCCCGGGTAACGTTCATCCTGCTGACATTGTCGCTGATAACTTCCTGCGGACGGCCTAACAGTTCTGCCTTGCTCCGGAAATCGCCTTCGCAATCGGAGAAACGACGGATTGTGCATCCGCCGCAGTCATTCATCGATGCTGTGTTTGACTATAGAAAAAATAACATCGACTGGCCCCAACCGCTTGATAATGTAACGCGGAAACCCGGTGTCAAAGCCGACCTGGATGCGTTCATGACGAGGGGAATGGAATATATCAGCTACGCCTACTCTTCAAGAGATACGCTTATCCTTGAATTCAACTTCAGCCGGACCAAAGAAGCAGATTATTATGGCTTTCGTGGGAGTCCGCCGCCGCTACGCGATATTCCGGGACAATATATTTTTATCCGGGACAGCAGCCTGATGCTGTTCAAAGTTGAGCTGACAAAGCCAAAACTGTTCGAAGTGAAGATCAACTGATCAATCGACAACAGAGAAACGGAATATTGTTTTACTGTAAAATTCCTCTCCCGCCTTCAGTATCGTGCTTGGAAAATGGGGATGACGCGGTGCATCGGGGAAATGCTGCGTCTCGAGGCAGAAGCCTGACCGCGCATTGTATATGGCACCATTCTTTCCTTTCAAACCCTGGAGATAATTGCCACTGTAAAAATGCACAGCGGGCTGCATGGTTGACACCTCCAGCTTACGGCCCGAAATGGGATCATATACTTCCGCAGCAGTTTTCATATGTTGGGTGTAGCGCTCTTCCAGCACAAAACTGTGATCATATCCCCCGCTCATGACCAACTGCGGATCCGGGTTATTGATATCCCTTCCGATTTCTTTGAAGGCATTGAAGTCAAACACGGTCCCCGCCACTTCAGCGAGTTCACCCGTCGGCACCTGCAAACCGTTTACCGGCAAATAGAATTTACTGTTTATCCGCAACTGATGACCGGTGATGGACGCTGACGGGTCGCCGGTGAGATTGAAATAGGCATGTTGCGTAAGGTTCAGGAGAGTGGTCCGGTCGGAGATAGCACGATATTCCACCGTCCAGGCATTGTTATCATCCAGGGTGTAGATCACCCTAAGTTGTAACTGCCCGGGGAAACCCTCCTCCAGGTGGGGACTGGTATAATTGAATTCAATGCCCTGAAGTCCGTTACTCTCGAAAGTTGTAGCCTTGAACTGACGTTTATTGAAACCTACTTCACCGCCATGCAAATGATAGCCACCCTCCTTCGTGTGTAACCGGTAGGTAACGCCATCTATATCAACCGCCTCGCCGGATATGCGGTTGGCATACCGGCCTACAACAGTCCCCAGGTAATACTCGTCCTCCAGGTAGTCTTGCTTATCCTCATAACCGAGAACCACATCACCATTGTTACCATAGCGATCAGGCACTTTCAGCGATACGACGGCGGCGCCACGGTCGGCAACTACCAGCTCGCTGCCTCGCCTGTTGCGGATCACATAATAGTTCACACTGTCCTTTGCATCCGCGGTGGCGGGTGCATAATTCGTCGATGCGTTTCTTGATTCCACACGATATTTTTTATTTTCCTGCACCAACGAAACTCTGGCTGAGGAAGGTCCTGTTTCCGGTTTATAATGGCAGCGTTATGAATTTGGATTCCGGTAACGCAGCGACGGGTATCTTGCCGATATCAGCCCAGCCTGAAGTAAGCTCGATGAAACTGAAGTTCACTGCACCACTGAGTGATCCGAGCGCTGATTTTTTTACGGAGAATTCAATTCGCTTTTTTCCGGCAAATGGCGTTACTGCTGAGAAACTCATGGCCTCCGCAAATGAGGCTGAGGGCGAAAAAGTAAATCCTGCAGGTGGACCTTCATGTTTGAAGATGGTTCCATTTGCATCTGGCGGGCCTTCGAATAAATAATCAGCACCTGAGCCCGCGGGGTACATCCATGTACTGAAACCGGTGGCCGGGTTGTTATCTGCATCCATGTACATATCGAACAACTCGAGGTTCATCGCCTGCGTTCCTTCCAGGTAGAAATAGATCCTGTCGCTGGATGCAAAGGCTTTCACTGCAAGCAGGGTACCGCCACCGGAACCTGTATTCTCATGAAGGTATTCTACATACTCCCAGTCGCTGTAGTCGCCATCGATGCGGATGTTGGGCCCGATGATGGTCACTGTATCTTTGAAAACGCTGGAATCAGCACCATTCTTTGCTGTCAGCGATACCAGGTAGTTCCCTTTGGCGGTGAAAATATGCTGCGGCGTGCGGGCAGTAGAGGTCACTCCGCTCCCGTCTCCAAAGTCCCAACGGTATTCGGTTGCGTTTGAAGAGAAATTCGTAAAATTCACCTTATAGCCGTCAGCTACGTAACTGAATACAGCTTTGGTATTGCTACCCGTATCATCCTTGCTGCAAGACCCAAGGGTTATCACCGCAAATGATATTGCGGTCAGAAAAAAAGTGTTTGTGATTTTCATGCTCGTTGCTTTGGAGATAAAAAAGTTCGGTTTAATTACCTATCGTTATGGTAGTCTTGAGTTTGTTCATCCCACCATTATCTGTCACCCATGCGTCGCGGTTACCTAAGCGAACAGCATATTCAGGTCGCAGTGCCAGGTCAGTATCCATATCGGCGATCTTAATGAACAGCTCATATTCGCCCGCTGGTATACTGGTGGTTGTGATATTTTCAGTTATTTCTGTTGTCACCGATGGCTTTATGCTTCGTGCGTCCATCACCAGTTGTTTCTCGTAATACTGCCCGCTGGCAGATTTGAAAACCAGCGATGTTTTTTTGGCAAAATAGAGGGGCGCATAACCGCGATTGGTCATTGACAGCTTTAAGGTGAATCCTGCATTTGCCGTTACTGTTTTGGGGACGCTGGCACTGATAAGTGCAAGGCGATACCCGAGGAAACGCTGGAAATCATCAAAGCAGCCGCTGTTTCTCCACGCATTGATCGTTGCCGGATACCAGTCGAGGTTGAGATAGGTCCATCGAAGGAATTTCATTTCCCGCTGGCCTTCTACACACGTCGGCGAATAACCTCCCGTCGGTGGGCAGGTTTCACCGCCTACAGGGACAAACATTGCCTCGTTATTGATGAATTGTTTTTCCAGTTCTATATTATTATAAGTGCCGTATTCATTGCCACCGGAAAGAAAACAATCATTGTGATGCCCTACGCGAGCCCGTTGCTCTGCTGTGTATGCAATGCTGCTGGTTACAGGCGCTGTGGAATTAAATATCTGCTGTTTGTAAGTTGGCGTGCGCACCTGTATCATGATTTGCTGGGGAAGTACGCTCAATAGCTTCTCCACCACAGCCCGCCTGGCTTCCACCGTGGTCAACCCATTGCTGGAGCTATGCCACTCACCATAGGCACCAATGAAACCGGCTTGTACAAAAGCAATCACATCTGCATTGTTCTCGAACAGCGGCTTCAGTTGATCCAGGTGTTGATTGATGATATTCAGCGGAGCATCGGTACCGGTCATCTGGTCAGTGTAAGCAAACCGCAGGATGATCTTTAGCCCGGCAGCCCGAACATTTGCAAAATCCTGGCTGATCAGGTCAAGCTGCGCAGCATCGAGTGCGGCTGATTTAAACGCATCAAAATAATACACCCGAAGAATCAGGGAAACATTTTGCCCACGCAACAACTGCAGTTGGGCCGGTGCCAGTGGGGTGCCACCGGAGTATACCGGGTAGGTTTTGATAAAGCCTCTTTCCGGGTTAGGGAAAATGTCGTTGGAAAATTCATACTCAATTCGGTTCTCGCTCACTCCGGGATCATCTCCCTTATCTTTTCCGCAACCAGCGGCCATGAACGTGCAGAGAACGATTGGTAATATTATATGTCGGTACCATTTCATGTTGTACGATTGATGTGCGATTAATTGTACCCGGGGTTTTGGATAAATCTTCCTTTCCCTTCACTCACGGCACGCAGCGAGAATGGATAAAGTACCTTATGCGGCGCGGTGTAGGGTGATTGTGTTACTTCCTGCGCGCGTGACACAAACTTCCCATGGCGAATTAGATCGGCACGGTACTGTCCATTCTCGCACCAGAACTCATGACTGCGTTCAAGAAGGATCAGATCATTGAAGGCCGTCAGTGTACTGTAGTCTGCAAGCGCTTTGTCATTTAATCCTGCACGGCGGCGGATCACATTCACCAGGTCCATTGCTTCCTGCGTTGGCGCGCCTCCGGCGTTGGCCAGCGCCTCAGCTTTTGACAACAATACATCTGCGTACCGGTACATCACGATGTCGACGGTGGTCAGGCCGGTAGTACGTGCTTCATCGGGATGTATCTTCAGCGGAATGGGTCCCCAGTCAAGTATCTGGCCGGGATTCGCACGGTTGTAGGTGATGTTGTCAGTGCCTGTAAATTCAGCTATGAGCATCTCCTTTCTCTTATCATTCGCTTCGAATCGGTCATAGAACCACCAGGTGCTGGTGATGGTGCCGAACCCGCCTTTGGGTGCATACACCGCGGGAAGTACCATGAGCTGCCACTGATTTTCACTCGTACCTGCATAGTCACATGGTATCGCCCAGATGACCTCGCGGCTGTTCTTTGCTCCTTCAAGATCCCACATGCCTGCGTAGTCAGCATCGAGCGCATAATGATTATACGCAATGATCTCATCGGCGAGTTCATTCACCTTACTCCAGTTTTTTTCATGCAACTGGAGGCGGATGTTATACATTTTTGCGAGCGCCTTGTTGAACCGACCATACTCTGCTTCCGCAGGTCCGGGAAGATCAAGCGCGGCTGCAGTGAGGTCAGCCTCGATGAATGCCACCATATCTTCATGGGATAATCTCGCCAATGGCACTTCCACAAGCGGATTATTCAGTACTTCCAGCGGAGCGATGACGATGGGACCGTAAAGGTCAAACAGTGTATAGGCCAGGATTCCCCTTGCGCAGCGTACCTGTGCGATCGCCTTGCGTTTCAGATCATCAGACAGCGTTGACCGTTCGATCAGGTCAATCGTGATGGTCATGCGGCTGATCTTGTTATAAAAATCATCATAGTAATGAGTGAAGCCGGCATCTGTCGGGCGAAAATTGTGCAGCGATGCAGTTTGCTGATCGCCGTATTTACCATGAAGGATCTCCGTCGTTGCATCACTGAGGTACATCACGCCGCGTTCCGATGTGGAGTGTATACCATCACCATAAGAACCACGGAGTGGATAGTAGGCAGCGTTTACCATGGCTTCCAGGTCGGCAAGCGACTTAGGGAAAATACCGGGATTGATCTCACCATAATCCACCGGTTCCAGGTCTTTTGTACAGCTTCCGAGCACCAATGCCATCGGAAGACAGAATAGAATCAGTTTTTTCATCTTATATGATTGATAGTGATTTTTTAAAAAGTTACATTGATGCCAGCCGTGAATGTGCGGATATAAGGATAGGCTGCTGTGTAAGAATCAGTTTCAGGATCGATGCCATCATATGGCGTGATCACGAAAAGATTCTGCGCGTCCACATGTACCCGGATGGATGAGAACACATTACCCAGCACTTTACGGGGCAGGTTGTAACCCAGCGATACGTTCTGCAAACGAATAAACCAGGCGTCCTGCAGGAAGAAATCGCCGATGCCATATGGAGAGAAGCCCCAGAATGAACTGGGCTGTGTGGTAGATGGGTTTGTCGGTGTCCAGCGATCCTTTACGGAACGAAGTGCGTTATACCCGTTGGCATAGACACCATAGGCACTGATACCATATGCCGTATAGTTAGGGTCGGCAAGCCTGCGGCCAAACAAACCTGCAAAATCGAAGTTCAGGCTGAAATTCTTATATGTAAGAATGTTTGTGATGCCGGCCATTGCCTTCGGATCTGAAGTAGAGAGCATTTTCGTATCCGCATCATCGATGATCCCATCAGCCTTACCGGTACGGATAAAACGTCCATTGGCATCAACGGCAGGGTTACCATTTACATCCCGCTGGAAGCCATCAATGTCTTTGATCTTGATCATCCCGGGTTTCAACTCAGGCTGTGAAACTGGCGCCTGTTCTCCTACCTGGAGTATACCGTCTGAAAGTCTGGTATAGATGGCGCGGATAGGATCGTTTGCACTTTCGTACACAGCGGGTTTCCAGTCAGGTGCTCTTTCCTTCCAGTTGTCTTTGTAGCTGGAGAAAGTAAATGAAGTGCGCCATTGAAAATCGCTGGTCTGCACATTCCGGGTATTAATGGTGATCTCCAAACCTTTGCTGGTAGTTTTTCCTACGTTGGCAATGATGGTGTTCACATCCTGGTATGAGTTGAGTGATTTGGTTGCGAGAAGATCAGATATCTCATTTTTGAATAATTCAACTGAACCATCCACCTTTCCATTGAACAATGAGAAGTCAAGGCCCAGGTTAGCCCCTGTGGTTGTTTCCCATTTCAGGTCGGGATTTTCCAGACGGCTTAATGAAACACCAATGAGTCTCACATCATTTCCGGAAAGCCAGGCCGGGTATGCTGCATAAGCTGCAAAGGCATTGCTGTTGATGGTGGCATTACCCGTCTGTCCATAGCTGAAACGAAGTTTAAATTGTGATACCACATCTTTGATACCCGAGAAGAACTGTTCCTCTGCCACGTTCCAGCCGATAGCTGCGGAAGGGAAGGTTCCCCATTTATTATTTTTCGCAAATACGCTCGCACCATCCGTTCTTACGGTGAAGGTGAAGAGATACTTGCCGTTGAAATTATAGTTCAATCTTCCGAAATAAGAAGCGATGACGTTCTTGGAACCATAAGAGTTAGTAGGCAACTGAATGCTTCCGGCACCCAGGTTGTTCCAGAGGAAGGCATCAGTAATAAAGCCTGTCGCACCGCTGCTGTTGAAGCGATTAATGAATTTCTGTTGTGACAAACCACCCAACACTTCAAATCGATGCTGATCGGCAATGGTGCGGTTGTAAGTCGCTGTCGCTTCAAGAAGATAATCATCCTTGTCAGTATTGGATACAAACGCACGGCCCTGTTCCAGTGCACCGAACAGCGTGGTCTTGGGGATATAGCTTTGTCTTTTTGCAAATCCGCGGTCCATACCAGCCTTGAGGCGAACTACCAATCCCTTTACCGGGGTGATATCAACAAATGAATTCAGCAACATTCGCTCGATCCTGCCCTGGTCGGTGATCGTCAGCAGCGAGTATGGATTTGGCTGCAAGGCGAGTTGCGGGTTGAGCGGGTAATTTCCATTTTCATCGATGGCTTCAATGTGTGGACCTTGCTGCAATGCTGCACGGATGATACCAGAGTTCTCAAACTGGTCGCCACCGAGCTGTGTATTGTCATTATCGATCCTGCTGGTAGTGAGTGTCAGTCCCAGTTTTACAAAACGGTTCACTTCCTGGTCAATATTTGCGCGAATTGAATAACGCTGGAAGCCTGAATTCTTCACGATACCTTCCTGGTTGTAATAGTTGCCTGAGACAAGGTAACGGGTAGATTTCGTGCCACCGGATACAGACAGGTTATGTTGCGTCGTACGTCCGTCTCTTGTTACCAGTTTGAACCAATCGGTTCCGCGTCCCACGTTATTGATGGCGTTCTGTGTATAGAGTTTCCTGTATGGGCCATTCACTGGATTGGCTTCAGCCTCCTCGCGTGTGCGGTTTCCGTAAGGGATCACGCCATTATCAAAATCCCACTGCTCCTGGCCGGCTTCGTTTCTTACCTGCATCCATTCGTTGAGAGGAAGTACATCAAACTGGTTTTTGTATTTCTGTACGGAGAAATTATTTGAATACTGAACCGTCACAGCGCCGCTGGATCCACGCTTGGTGGTGATAAGGATCACTCCGTTTGCCGCGCGCGAACCGTAGATAGCTGTTGAGCTTGCATCCTTTAATACCTCGATGGATTCAATATCATTTGGATTGAAAGAGTTCAGGATACTTTGTGAACCTGCCTGGTACCTGCCACCACTCTCGGGTTGCTGGAGGTCGGAGATTGGAAATCCATCTACAACAATCAGTGGGGCATTGCTGGCATTGACCGAGCCTGCACCACGCACAAGGATGTCCAGTCCACCACCCGGCTGTGCGCTGTTCTGGCGGATCGTCAGGCCCGCAACCTTGCCACGAAGCATGCTACCCACTTCAGGACCGGATGAGATCACGAGGTCCTTGGCCTTGACGGATGAAACGGCGCCTGTCAGGTCGCGCTTCCGCTGTGTTCCGTACCCGACAACAACAACCTCCTCAAGGGACTTGTTGGATGCTTCGAGCCGAACATCCTCCATATTGACATCTGTCACCGGGATCTCGCGGGTAGTAAACTCAGACGAACTGAACACGAGCGTTTCACCGGCATTCGCCTGGATGGTGAAGTCACCGCGTTGGTCAGTTGTAACAGTGCGGGTGGTCCCCTTGACCTGCACATTAATGAAAGGAAGAGGTTTCCCTTCCGGGTCTGTCACTTTTCCTTTGACAGGGCTCTGCGCGAAAACCGCGGCTCCAAAAGACATGAATGCGAACAACAGGAGAACTGTTCTTTTGAATAGTGAGGTTGGCATGCAAGATAGTTTTGATAAAGTGTTTGTGAAAAATCGTCTACCCTAAATTGGGTTATTTTAACCAATAAAAAACCCGGCGGATGTTGCCCCTGCAGAGCGCAAACGCTTGATATGCGATTTCAAGCGTTTGCACAAGTTTGCGTAGCCTTAAAAAAAATGATCCTGTTCCTATCCAACGCAGGCAGTCCGGGGTTGGAGAACAACAGGATCATCAATGCATTTGTTAACGGACTTCAAGTACATGTGCCAGTTTATTGAGGCCCTTTGCTCCATCCCATGTGTCCGTATTGGCCAGTTGAATGGCATACTCTGCCTTCCCGGCCAGCGCCGGAGCGGCATCGGGCAGCGCCAGGTAAACATCATAACTGCCGGCAGGCATACTGCGCGGAAGCATAAGTGATTGCTGCAACCGGATATTTCCAGGGTACCATTTCCTTACATCCGTGTTCAGGGCAAGCCGTGTAACTGCTCCTGTAGCGCGATGCAGAAGCACCACCTGTACTGGCCGCGGGTTATAAGGAGCGGCAAAACCGAGATTTTGCAGATCGATACGGACGACCATCTTCCTCCCCCGTATAGTAGTGGATGGAAACGTGGTGGAGGTAAGTGCAAGCCGGTAGCCGAGACGGCGTTTGATCTCTTTCATACAGCCTGCTGAATCCCAATCATTGTTTACATGATTGTTGTAAGCCGCATTGAGATAGCTATAATGCATCGCGGCCATTTCATCAATGGCCCGGCCGGCCGGAGGACAGTCGTTCTGCGGACTGAACGCATCGTCACAGGTTTCACCGCCGACTGCAACATATCGGCTATCCGCTTCGAAATATCGACGAAGCTGCTGATTGGCCGTATCACGTTTGGCAGCCGTGCTGCCGTAGCTGTAAAATGTACCGTAATCATCTTCGCTTGCAAGAAAACAATCATTGTGAAATCCAATGCGGGCGACGTCGGCGTTGGTGGCTGCAAGCCCGGCGATCATGGGCGCCACATTCACCTTCGCTTGCACACCGTGTACATATTTCTGCTTAATCTGTGGCGTACGAACCTGCACCATCCTGCTTTTCGGCATAGCATCGAGCAGCAGTTTCAATAGTTGGTTACGATGCCGCCAGCTACTATCCGGAACCACGCCCAGGCTGTTGGTCGATGCATCGCCGAAATGGTCGGTAAAATAATTTTCACCCCAGATCCCGATAAATCCTTCCTGCAGCACGGCGATCACATCTGCATTTCTCTGCAGCAATGGCTTCAACTGAGCGATGTGACGGAAAACGATGTCGCGCGGCGCATCACCATAAGGTGGACAAATCTTGTATTCGTCGGTACAATTTCCGGGGTTGGCTTTGTTGGTGTACATGAAACGGAGTATAATCTTCAACCCGGATTTGCGAACGATATTGAAATCATTCTGCAACTGCAACAGAAAACTATCTGACAGCGGTGTATGTACAAATTTATCCAACTCATAGCCGCGGTAGATCAGGGATACCTGCGTGGTGTAAGTAGCAGAACCACGCCTGATGTTTTTCATTCGGTACCCGCTAAGCTGCGCGCTGTCGAGTGGAACGAAGCGACTGGCTGTTGTTCCCGTTGGGATGTAAAATCCGCGTTCGGGGTTAACGATATCCTCTTCGCTGAGTGCATATGTTTTCGTGGCTGGCTGCGCCATGCAGGCCGTGGCTGTCATCAACAGCGTCACAGCGGTCAATAATGTGTACTTCATCAGAGCTTGAAAAATATTTTCTTTTTATAAAGCCAATAGCAAATCCACCATTCGATCAGCAAGGTGACCAAAGAAGAAGCAATGAGTATTGCCTGCTCACCAACTGATGCGAAGGAAAGAATGCCTTTTACAAAGATGAGAACTGTGGGGTTGAGCCATTGATGCCCGACAGTTTCAAAAAACATGTATATGAAAATTGCGTTCATCCCCATCACCACGAAGATCCAGGCATATTTCTGCCTCTTCCATACATCGGTGATCAGGTAGAGCGCGGCGATCATTAGCAGTACCCAGCCGCCAGAAACCAATACAAATGAACTTGTACAGATACGTTTGATGATAGGCGTGACATGCAGCCAATCGAGCAAATAGCCGGCCATCAGGCAAGCCGCTGCAGCGACCACCAGGTATTTCAATTTTTCCCTATAACCAATTGCACTCACCAGCAAACGGCCGGCCAGCACACCCCAGATGGTATGAGCGGCGGTCGGGATGAAATTAAATGCTACCCAGCCATCCGTATTTATCTTACCCATGAGAATGGTGTCCATCCATGATCCAAAATTCTTACCCCAGGTAAATGGCTGAGTGAACTCATCGACATGAACATTTCGGTAAAGCAATTCGGTGAGCACCAATAACGCGATGGAGAATATCACCTGGAAGAGTGGTGACCGCCGGATAATCAGATACGCAATAACGGTGGTAACGGCCAGTTGAGCCAGTACATTCCAAAGCTCCCAAACGAGCCTTCCTGCATAGATGCAATGCAGGGCAACACCGAGGGCCAGCAGTCGTGCACAACGCTTCAGGATATGGGGCAGATTCTGACTCCAGCTTACGCCTGCATTGCGTTTATAGTGATAGGAAATATACAAAGCCGCACCGGCCATTGTCATGAATGCGGGCTGTACAAGGTCCCAGAAACGCAGCCCATGCCAGGGATGATGAAAGAATTGCATCACAACCGCGTTTACGGGCGATGGCAGGGAAGCCTGCTCCAGGTTGTAGTATAGCATGCAACTCTCCGCGGCAAGCAACAACATGATAAGCCCGCGCAGCACATCAAGAGATAAAATACGTTTGGCAGATTGAACAGGGGCAACTTGAGACATGCCGGTAAATTAAGGATAGTTCATCGCTTTTGTTGCAGTTGCTACGACACGCAAGAAATGAAAACGCTGAACAAGCGTTTGCATAAACTTGTTAACTTGCCAGTTCATAATTTCCATGGAAAAAGCATTGCCAACGATAAAAGAAATTGCGAAGCAGCTCGGGATATCCATTTCGACCGTGTCGCGCGCATTGCATGATCACCCGAGCATCGGTCTTCGTACGAAGGCGCGTGTAAAGGAACTTGCAGCAAAATTGCAATATGAGCCAAACCAGACGGCTATATTTTTCCAACAAGGAAAAACATTTACCATTGGTGTTATCTTACCGGAGCTGAGCGAGGCCTTCTTCTCGTCGGCCATCAGCGGCATAGAAGATGCGGCACACAAAGGGAATTACACGGTACTGCTTGGCCAGTCGCATGACAGTGTGGACAAGGAAAAGCAGTTGATCGAAACGATGAAGAAGCACCGGGTAGATGGTCTGCTGATCTCCATTTCCAAGAACACGAACAACTATGAACACTTCGAAGCGCTTCAACGCTACAAGATCCCGATCGTATTCTTTGACCGCATCCCAAAAATTCCGAACATACATTATATCGCCTGTAACATGATCAATGGGACGGTGCAGGCGATCAATTTCTTATTCAAAAAAGGTCATCGGATCATTGGCATGATCAATGGGCCCGAGAAGCTTCCTGCCAGCAAGGAGCGACTGGAAGGATACATACAGGCGATGACAAAGAGCCGCCTGAAATATGATGGTGCGTTGGTGATGAACTGCGACCTGACCAAAGAAAGTGTACGTGAGGCGACGGAGAAATTATTGACGGGGAAGAGAAAACCAACCGCGATCGTCGCCTTCAATGATTATGTAGCGATGGATGCGGTACAACAGGCGCGGAAGATGAAGTTTCGGATCAATAAGGATATCTGTTTTGTTAGTTATGCGAATCTCCCGATCAGTCATTATACGGCCTATCCACCACTCGCGTCGGTGGAGCAATTTCCCTACCAGCAGGGTTACAAGGCAACGGAGACGCTGATCGAGTTGCTGAACCGGAAATCGGGGCCAGAGAATGAAAACGTGAATAATACGTTTTATAAGATCATCCTGGAGTCGCAGTTGGTGGTGCATGAGGAGAAGTAGTGAGGTTGAGGGAAAGTAAAAATGAAAAATTAAAAATGAAAAAAGGCAGGAATTCGCTCTCGTTCGCATCACGAAACCCGAAACCCGCGTCCAACATCCAGCACCCAGCACCCTTCGACAGGCTCAGGGCAAGTCCAGCATCCAACATCCAGCTCCCAACACCCAGTCATCCAGCACCTCCGCATCTCGTAACGCGCATCCTGATTTCAGGTCCCTTCGATACGCGGATTCGCTTCGCTCATGCGCTACTCAGGGACCGGGCGTATTAACCCCGGGATTAATCCCGGGGTTAGAAACCTCATCCAG
>JAEZAM010000016.1 GCA_023430465.1 Bacteroidota bacterium
TGTTATATGGCATGCTCATCGCCATTCCAACAATCATCATAGCGGGACCGTTGTTTGCGCGTACACTGAAAAAAATACCTTCAGCACCATTGCAGACATTCCAGCCAGGGCAAATACCGGAGAATGAATTACCGGGTTCCGCGAATAGTTTTATTTCATCGCTGTTGCCGGTTATCCTGCTTGTGATCACTACGGTGCTGCCGTTTGTGTGGGATGCTACAGGTGATGCAGCCAGCTTTTTAAAATTTATCAGCGATCCGGTGATCGTGATGCTGCTGGCCTTGCTGCTGGCTACCTATACGCTCGGCATTGCACAGGGTCGTAGCCTGCTGGTGGTGATGAACTCCTATGGTGATGCAGTAAAGGACGTCGCGCTTATCCTGCTGGTGGTGTCCGGTGCCGGAGCATTGAAGCAGGTATTTGTAGACAGCGGTGTGAGTGCGGAGATCGCATCGATGCTGAGGGGCTGGTCGGTGAACCTGCTCTTTCTTGGCTGGCTGATCGCCTCCATTATCAGGGTGTGTGTCGGCTCGGCCACTGTTGCCGGTCTTACAACTGCCGGCATCATATCTCCCCTGCTGATAAATAGCGGTGTTGATCCAAACCTGATGGTCTTATCGATTGGCGCGGGCAGCCTGATGTTCTCCCATGTGAATGATGCAGGGTTCTGGATGTTCAAGGAATATTTCAATCTTAGTATAAAAGACACTATTCGCTCCTGGTCGGTCATGGAAACCATCGTTGCCGTGCTCGGACTCGCGGGCGTATTGCTACTTGACCTTTTTATATAAAAAAATCATGGATAATAAAATCGAACAAAAACTAGCAGCGGCGGGGCTTTCCCTGCCTACCCTCCCCGGATCAAAAGGCATTTATAAATCATGCGTCACTGTCGGTAATCTCGTTTACCTCTCGGGACATGTATCCATCGAAACGGATGGAACCTTTATAAAAGGAAAACTCGGCCAGGACCTCGATGAAGAACAGGGAAAAATAGCGGCGCGCCAATGTGGGCTGGCGATGCTTACTTCCTTGAAGAAACATCTCGGCGACCTCGACCGGATAACGGGTGTGGTAAAATTATTGGGCATGGTCAATGCTACGCCCGATTACCAGCAACATCCCGTAGTGATCAATGGCTGCAGTGAACTGTTTGCAGAATTGTGGGGAAATGATAAAGGTGTTGGGGTCAGAAGCGCGGTGGGAATGGGTTCGTTGCCGGGCAATGTTGCAGTAGAGATCGAGGGCATTTTTGAAATAGACGCCTGAGTTTCAAGCAGAGCGGTCAATAAACCTTGAAGTCCACGGTGCAAAGAGCGCAAAGAAAACGTGAAGTTTTTTTTGCGCCTTTTTTTACCTGGCCGCTAGCGTAAAACCACAATAACATGTGAATAAATTCCCCCCGGGCCTAGCAATTTTTCCGATATTTTTAGACAATGCAAGATCACTACCACCTTCTCCACACCATCTTCGGGATCGTAAAAAACGATCCGCAGCCGGAACATTACGGTTGCAGGCCACGCGAACTGATCCTTCGCCAGTTACAGGAGTGGTCATTTATTCAACAACAATTGCATGAACTGGAAAATGAGGGGCTTGTTGTCACAGAGCAGCAGGACACGCTCATTATCCGGATTACTACAGCAGGATTAGACAAAGCACGGGAGGTGCATGCCTCTATCGTGACCGACTGATCAGCTCCATGCGGTCTGGAGGAACCGGATCCAGTTTTTATGAAATATATTCAGCAGATCTTCTTCGCTATATCCTGCTTTCCTTAGCATTGGCTCCAGCTTTGGCAGATCAGCTATGCTGTCCAGGTCATACGGGCATTGCTCGCGGCCAAAAGCCCCATCGAGATCGGAGCCTATGCCAACATGCAGGCTGTTACCCGCCAACTGGCAGATGTGATCTATGTGCCTTACCAGCACATCAAGGTTGCAGTTCATTGCCTTCGGTGTGCTGACGCCGCGCTGCCAACCGGGTACCATCATCCAGGCATCCATGGCGGCGCCGATCACAGCGCCTCTTTCTATCAGCGCCGTGATCTGATCATCGCTGTATTGGCGGTTATGTGGCACCAGTGCCCGGCAATTGTTGTGACTCGCCCAGACAGGCCCTTTATAGATATCAAGCGCCTGCCAGAATGCATCATCACAGAGATGCGTGGCATCCAGTATCATTCCCAGCCGGTCCATTTCCCGCAGCAAGGCGATACCCTGCTCGCCCATTTTTCCTGTAGCATCCGTGCCATTCGCATAGCGGCCCGGGCCATAGTGCGCAGGACCGATGGCACGCAAGCCATAACCCCAGGCCCTCTCCAGGTATGATAAATTGACAATCGAGTCAGCGCCTTCCAGGCTGAGTATGTAGCCGATGGGCTGACCAGTGTGGTCATCGGCCCTCTCCCATTCTGCCAGATGGCTGTTTAACTGATGCACGTCATTTATCTGCTTCATCTCGCCCTGTTCTTCCATTGCTTTATACCATGCAAGCTGTCCCTGGGTTTGCGCCCATGCCTGCTCGGGAGAATACCAGCCCGGTAAACTGCTGCCGGGTTTTACAAAACGCGCTATCTGCGTGGCAACAACAAGTCCGATTCCCCCTTTACGCAATGCCGGCAATGAAACAACGGCATTGCCGCGATCGGGCTTATCGGATTGTCCTGATTCGCGTTCATTGATCGATGAAGTATCAAGTCGCAGATCGCGGTTCCATTCCATCGCATTCATGGCAAGGTCGAGATGGGCATCAATAATCAGCATGGCAAATTTTGAAACACTCAATAATTGATCTTTCTATCGCGGGCTATTGCAGGCCACTCCCCCCTGGCATTTCCAATTTCTACCGTGATCGCCCGATCAAATAGGGCTACCGTGGGACAGATATGCCAGGGCAGGCCGTACAACACATCACCAGTCTTAAGTTCGTTTGCCTCATCGCCCAACACCAGGTGCTCTTCACTATGGCCAATGGGAATGACGGTCGGCGCATTTAAAAAATGCACGCGGTGCAGGAGGTCGTTCTCGGATGCTATGGATTTATGCCCGAGATCGGTAGTCGCTACTCCATCGGCGGGCCGCGAGATCACGCGTGTGATGACCAATGCTGCGGGCTGAAATGGCTGACTGGCGCAAAGCGTGGAATAGTTCTGATCCCAATAAACAAACGTTCCGGGGCTACACTCGACATCAGGTCGGCTGGCATGAACAGGAAACGTGACCGACCCTCCTGCTATGATCGATGGTACGGGAAGGCCTTCTCCAACTAATTTTTCAACCAGAGTATCGACATGTGCAAATGCATCGTCGCATATTTTTTTCAGCAATGCCGGGTTGGCCTCGCGGATATGTCCATCGTACGCATGCAATCCACCGGCGATCAATGCAGGTATTGCATGGATGAAACGGTAAAGTGCAACTACTTCGTCGCCGGGTTTGATGCCCGTTCGGTTCATGCCCACATTGAGATCGACGAAGACCCTGATCCTGAGATTCCGTTTATTGAATTCTTGGTTGATGGCAGCGGCAGCGGCCTCGTTATCCACGAGGCAGCTGAAACTGACAGCGGGATAATGTTGAGCAAGTGATGCCAGTCGTTCGATCTTCGGGCCTTGTGGCTGATAGGCCAGCAGTACATCCGGTGCGCCGCAGATGGCGAGCAATTCTGCTTCAGCGATCGTGGCGCATTTGAATTTAGTGATGCCTTCTTCCAGCATCATGCGGATGGCTCCCTCCGATTTACATGTTTTGATATGTGGTCGCAAGCGGTCGGGATGACCCGCCATCGTGATGGCCGCCCGGATGTTCTGTCGCACGCGATCAGGGTAGACAATGAGTGCAGGGGTGTCTATTTCATGTAGGTTGCTGACAGAATACCAAGGCATGAAGTCAAAAGTTAAAAGTCAAAATGAAAAAGTTATATCAGCTGTTTTTAATTTTTCATTTTTATTGATGTTCATTTTTGCCTGAAACTATCACCAATAAAATTCAACCCATCAATGATGCCCGTCCGCCAGTAGGTCCAGGTATGCCCGCCGTCGCGGACGCGGAATTCATGGGGCACCTGTTTTTCGGTGAGCGCTATATGGAGCAGGCAATTGCCTTTGATGAGAAAATCATCATCGCCACAGTCGATCCAGTACCTGATCTTTTTCAGATCATCGGCCTTCATGGAATTGACCAGTTGAAGCACTGAATTTTTTTTGAACGTTTCATTGATCCGGTCCTTTCCTTTGAGTCCACGGCCGTATACAGGCCCGAAGGTGCTTTCATACCAACCGTCAGGCATCGTGGAAATCGCATCATCATCAAAAACGGCGGCGCTTAAAGGTGCGGTGGCCGCAAAGAGCTCAGGGTGTTTCAATGCCATGATAAGAGCTCCATGTCCACCCATGGAGAGACCGGCGATCCCGCGATAGCGTTTCTCGGCTTTGATGCGGTAGGTTTTCTCTACGGCCGGCATAAATTCTTTTATAAAGAAATCTTCAAATTTCTCCTTTCCGTCATAGGAGTTCACATACCAGGTGGAGTCTGCATCGGGCATTACAATAATCATCGGCGGGATGGTACCGGCTGCGATGGCCTCGTCGGCCAGCCTGTTGATCTCCCCGAACTGCAACCATCCTGTATTATCGTCGGTATAGCCGTGGAGCAGGTACACCACCGGGTAAGTGCGTTCGGAACTGCTGTAATCCGGCGGCAGGTAAATGGAATACCGAACGGGATGACTCAGGATAGAACCCCGGACTGATTTTTCTTCAACGACCTTTCCCGCTTGTTGGGCAGTGGCTGAATAACCCGCCACCAGGGCGAAGAGCAACAGGAATTTTCTCAACATGAACTCATTTTTAGTGTACTAAATATAACAGAATTAAGATAAAGGCGGTCATTGTCAGAAGTTTATCCATTTTTCCTTTGCAATTGCCTACCTTTACCTTCTTTCCCCTACTCAGCGACCAGCCTTGCCCTATGATGATAAAAACCTTTTGCAATTATGTTCGTACAAACCTGGAACAAGTATCTCCCGGTCATTAAGATTTTACTGAAACGTTCGGCCACAGGCGAGCAATCGTTACCCATGAATGGCACAGATTTTCAACGTGCATCCGGGGGAAGAAAAATCAAGTACGCGTTTTCCATACGCATAAAAAATGGAAGGATCCCCAGTCTTGACAATCCTCCCCAACTTGCCAAAGACCTGATGACAGCATTGTCCCAGGATCAGGTGATCCGGCAATTGACCACCGCCTACGAATACGAGATGGTGCTGACCAACAGCTTTACCCTTACCATTAAAAACACCACTCCACCGACGGACAGTACGGAAACAGTTCCGGATACAGAAACGAATGGAGAAACGCAGGAGGAGCAGTAAGTTCTGAGTGTGGAGTGTGGAGTGTGGAGGGCGGAGAGCAACCTCAACCTCAACCTCGATGGTGCCTTCGATACGTCCCGCTGCGCGGTACTACTCAGTCACCGCTGGCGTAAGTTATTTTTTCAATCTCAACTTCAGCCTCTAATAAACTGATATAGTCTTAGTTTCAACTACCGGCCCAACAGAATCAAGTACGCCCAGGTCCCTGAGTAGTGCATGAGCGCAGCGAATGCCCGTACTTGCCCTGAGCCTGTCGAAGGGTCGAAGGCACCGCGGCCGAACACCAACAGCGGCATCAGATAATTTAGTGCGGAGTGTGGAGTGTGGAGAGCAACCCCAACCTCAACCTCAACCTCAACCTCAACCTTATCCTCAACCTCAACCTTAACCTCAACCTTAACCTCAACCTCAACCTTAACCTCAACCTCAACCTCAACGCCCAAACAAATAAAATGACTATCCTAATCACCGGCGGTGCCGGATTTATCGGCTCTCATGTTGTAAGACTGGTTGTCACTAAGTATCCCAATTACAAGATCATTAACCTGGATGCATTGACCTATGCTGGCAACCTCGAAAACCTGCGTGACATTGAAAA
>JAEZAM010000022.1 GCA_023430465.1 Bacteroidota bacterium
TCGCCGTCTTTGAGAGGTTTGATAGATACAGGCAGGTACCATTTTGCTTTCATTGGCTCATTGGCTGCGTCGTATTTGGCGGGTTTGTTTTCTTTATTGGCATAGACGCGGAACACGGAGAAATCGCCGGTATGTCTTGGCCATTCCCAGTTGTCGGAGTCGCCACCAAACTTACCCACGCTTTCAGGAGGCGTACCTACAAGGCGCACATCTGTGTATCGCTGGTAAACGAATGCAAGAAACTGGTTGCCTTTAAACAACGGAGATATGCGCGTTTCGATATTGTTATCTCTGTCGCTAAGTCGCTTGTTGATAGACGCCAGAACAGAAGCCTGTCTTTGGGATCTTTCCGTACCGGAAACCCCTTGCAGCGAGTCCATGACTTCTTTGGTAACATCATCGATGCGCAGGAGGAACTGAACAGAGAGGGTCGTCGGGATTTCCTCATTCCTGTTTTTTGCATAGAAGCCATCCTGGAGATAATTGTGGTCTACAGTACTTGCGTTGGCGATAGCATCGTAGCCGCAGTGGTGGTTGGTAAAAATGAGACCCTCTGCGCTCACGATCTCCCCGGTGCAGCCACCGCCGAAAATGATGATGGCATCTTTGAGCGATGCTTTGTTGATGCTGTAAAGCTGCTCTTTTGTGAGCTTCAGGCCTTTCTTAGCCATGTCATTGTACACTTGCTGCCCGAGGAGCAGGGGCAGCCACATTCCTTCGTCGGCAAATGAGCGGACCGTAAGAGAAATGAACAATAGTGAGGTAAGCAATACTTTTTTCATGATGACGATTATTTTTCAAAAAATAGGACCTGGTTCATGAGCCAGGACCGGTTTGCGTGATTGTGTAAATTATTCTTCGGGTTTGGTCAAGGTTTTCCAGAGCAGGTCTTTCAATTCTACCAGTCCTTTTTGTGCTACGGATGAAATGAAGACATGCGGTATGTTTTCGGGCAATTCTTTTTTGATGGCGGCGATCAGTTCGTCATCCAGCATATCCATTTTGCTGATAGCGATCACGAATTGCTTGTGCAACAGCTCGGGATTGTACTGCTCCAGTTCGCTGATAAGAATTTCCAGTTCCTTCCGGTGATCGGGACTATCGGCGGGAATCAGGAAAAGGAGGACTGGGTTTCGTTCAATGTGCCGGAGAAACCGGTGGCCCAGGCCTTTGCCTTCGGCTGCACCTTCAATGATACCGGGCAGATCAGCGATGCAGAAGCTTTTCCCATCGCGGTACTCCACCATTCCAAGGTTGGGGGTAATGGTGGTAAAGGCATAGTCCGCGATCTTGGGTTTGGCTGCTGTGATCACTGAGAGCAGGGTGGATTTGCCGGCGTTGGGGAAACCGACGAGTCCTACATCAGCGAGCACTTTCAACTCCAGGACTTTCCAGGCTTCAATACCGGGAAGCCCGGGTTGGGAATGTTCCGGGGCCTGGTTGGTGGGCGTGGCAAAATGGCTGTTACCAAGTCCGCCTTTTCCTCCCGGGATCCAGATCACTTCCTGGCCGTCTTCGAGAATCTCGACTTCCTGTTTGCCTGTTTCCTCATCGATCGCAATGGTGCCGAGGGGCACTTCTATCACGATGTCTTTGCCGAAGCGGCCGGTTTTATTGTTACCACTGCCCCCTTCGCCGTCTTCTGCGAGTACATTTTTATAGTAGCGGAGGTGAAGGAGTGTCCAGAGGTTGCTGTTCCCGCGCAGGATAATATGGCCGCCGCGGCCGCCATCGCCCCCGTCCGGTCCGCCCATTGCGGTGAATTTATTGCGCATGAAGTGCTTGCTTCCGGCACCACCATGACCGCTACGGCAAAAAATACGGATCTGATCGACGAAGTTGCTTCTTTCCAAAATGCTGATTATTCCGCAAATATACCGCCCTTGCTGCGATTAGGGCTAAGTATCCTGCGTGGAAACTGCCAAAAATGGCCCCGGATGCCCGGGGCCATGTTCGCGTCTTTTCACTGTCACCGGTATAGCGGTCATGCCCGGGTTGAACGGGCGTCGATCAAATGAAAAGTTCAGGTGTATATAGAAGGGTCGAATCTGCTTATCCATTAACAATTTCCCCGCCATTCGGGTGGAGAAACTGGCCGGTTATATAACTAGAGTCCCGGGAAGCAAGGAACAGGTAGCAGGGCGCCACCTCTGCGGGTTCGCCTGCGCGCTCCATTGGGGCATCGCTGCCATGTGCTGCTGCTTTCTTGGGATCGAAGCTCGCCGCGATCAGCGGTGTCCAGATCGGGCCGGGCGCTACACCATTCACGCGGATATTCTTTTTCACCAGGTTAGACGCCATACTGCGGGTAAAAGAAACAATGGCCCCCTTGGTCGAAGCATAATCGATCAGGCTGGGACTTCCCCGGTAGGCTGTGACCGAAGATGTATTGATGATGCACCCGCCTTCAGGAATGAACTTCAATGCCGCTTTCGTCACCCATATATAATTGAAAATGTTTGTTGAAAATGTTTTGAGCAATTCAGGTGTGGAAAGCTCGGTGAGTTCCTTGTTCTCATAATGGATCGCGGCATTATTTACCAGTATATCGATCCGCTTATATTCTTTGGCCACTTTACTGACTGCGTTGATGCAGTTCCTTTCCCGTGAAAGATCTGTTTTTATTAAAAAACACTTTCTGCCATATGTACCCTCTACCACTTCCCTGGTGTCTTCCGCATCTGAGGTTTCACTCAGGTAGGCGATGGCGATGTCCGCACCTTCTTTAGCGAACAGGATGGCCACAGCCCTGCCGATGCCACTGTCACCTCCGGTGATGAATGCGACCTTTCCATGCAACTTCCCGCTCCCCGGCATATCGGGATAATCGTAAACAGGTTCAGGTTTCATTTTAGATTCCTTACCCGGTCTCTGTTGTGTTTGTGGTGGTCTTACTGCTTTCTTTTTTCCAGCTTTCTGCATGTAGAAATGTTTGATGTGATGCTGAAATTTTTATACCAACTCAACGGAGTGGTAAATCAAATTGAGTGGGAGATATTTTGCGGCATAAATGGGAAGGAAATCCCCAAAAAATCCCTGGAAAGCAGAGGAACAGGGCTTTTTTCATAGCGGCATGGATTTTTCAATACACGTAGTATAACCCGATAGAATGGAACTAAGTCAAAAAGAAACCGGATTTGCGAGACCTGTGCTTACAGTGGTAAAGAGCAATCAGATGCTGGCTGTAAGAACAGAGGAGTTGTCCGGCGACAAGAAGAAGGCTGACGAAAAGATGAAAATGCCCGAACAAAGACATGGCTATATCAAGGTCAGGAAACACGATTGTTTATAACTAAAATTATTTATTATGCTACGTTGGACTGTAATTTTCCTGGTTGTTGCGATCATTGCGGCAATCTTCGGATTCGGTGGTATTGCTGCTGGTGCGGCTTCCATCGCTAAGATCTTATTTTTTGTATTCCTTGTGCTGTTTCTCGTTTCTCTTATTTTCGGTCGTTCAAGAAGCAGTATATAAGAAAGAAATGTCCTTTGGAATACAAAACGGAAACCGGTTACAATTGTAGCCGGTTTTTTTTGTTCCTGGTATTCCCGGTAAAAAAGCAAAGACCCTTTCATCCTGCGACGAAAGGGTCATAACCAGAGCCTAAAACGTTACTACAATCATTTAAACCTTTGCCTGTTCATTTATTAATTCAGAGAGAATTCGGCAATATCTACGAGCGCATTTCCGCAGGTTTCACAAACATCTCCGCAAAGTTCGATATCGGATTCCCCGCTATACTGCGAACATATGCCGGCGCACTGACGGCAATGAAGAATGCAATTCAATACCAGATCTCCCATATCATCTGCCTGTGACACCAGGCGGGATACTACGGCGAAGCAGGATTTGGCGCATTGGCTGCACTCATCCACCAGGTCATACCTGGGTGCTTCACTGTTCAATTCAGCATGAATACAGGACTCGCAAAGGAGCCAGGTCTTCATGCAAATCTTGATGTAGTTATCGGTCAGTTGCTGTGTCATGGTGAACCGGTTTTTTGTTGATGGCTTCTACCTCCTGTATGAATTGCTGAACCTTCTGGTCGGCATATGGACCATAAGCGTCAACAAGTGTGCCTTTTGTCCCGTCATTGGTCTCGATGGCATAGAGGATGGCATTGTCGCTTGGATCGCTTGCACCCTCAAAACGGTAGAAATTAACTACCTGCACCTCGCTGGAGTTATAAATTTTTTCTTTCTGAAGGGAAAGAAGGCCGCGCTCTGCGGCTTTGAAGTCTTCGGTATACCCGTCGAGCACAAGCTTGTTGATACAGGACGCAAGCGTCTTCATGCCGGCGGTTGTTGAGTTCTGTTGCATAAAATAGAGATTAGTGAAAGACAAATGGGGTTGAAAACTGCCCCGCCAAAGGCGGGGCAGTCAAATTATGCTGGTTGTGTATCGCGGAGCGCTTTAATCTTGTCATGCGATCTCCGGAGGCTTGTTTTCTGATCCATGATCAACTGCCGAACCTCTGCACTTATCTCAGCATCAGACTTCAATGCTTCGTCATATGCTTTTTGCGCCGCGTCTTCGCCAAATTCACAGGAGGACAGGATCGCTTTGCGACTGTTGCCGGTGAACGTGGCTTTTACATCCATCCATGCACGGTAGATCTTACCGCTGGCTGTGGTGTCATCCGTTGGCACTTCGCCGGAGCGGCTCACGTAGCGGGATAATTCGCTAACATATGTACGGCTTTCCGATGCCATCTGGCGAAACAGTGCTTTCAGATCCATATCATCAGACTCCGCCTCTTTTTCCGCACGTTCATATCCCGCAATACGGTCATTATTGATCTTAACCAGGTCATTTAATACTTCTGCTGTTTTTTCTGTGATAGTCATAACATTCTTTTTTATGGTTACTGAATCGTTTCTGTGATCACCCCTTCCGGAGCAAATTTTTCTACACTTGAAATTCACTGCGGCAGCTTGATGGTGCTTACGACCGCAGTCCTGCCATATAATAGAGAAAAACCATACCAAAATGAGAGTGGGCTGGATGGCTGGGTGCTGGGGGCTGGGTACTGGGTAC
>JAEZAM010000100.1 GCA_023430465.1 Bacteroidota bacterium
GTATCCAGCAATCCAGTATCCAGCCATCCAGCATCCAGCACCCAGACTCCAGACCCCAGCACCCAGCATCCATCCCGCATCCCGATTTCAGTGCCCTTCGAACCGTCGACAGGGGTTAACAAGGGCAACTCGCTCACTTTCTCGCTCACAGGAAGCAGGTATCCAGCAATCCAGTATCCAGCCATCCAGCATCCAGCACCCAGACCCCAGCACCCAGCACCCAGCATCCAGCATCCAGCACCCATCCCGCATCCCGATTTTTCCCCGAGCTAGGCGGTTTGGAAAAGTCTTATTATTTTAGCCCCCTGCACGATGGTCAAACTCTACCCTTAACTGGTTTTTCATTTATTTAATCTGACGTATGAAACGTATTTCCGGATGGGTGGCAGTGGCCCTGGTTAGCGCTATTTTATTTTCCTCCTGTGCCGCAGGCAAAAAAGATTGCCAGGGAGTAAGACATTATAAACAGAAGGGCGGATTTTATATGTGATTCGGATGGGGGATTCGCCAGATGCTGGAATGCTGGATGGGCTTGCGTGACATTTTCCATCGCTCTTCGGAACAATTCTTGCTCCCAACGCGCATAAAACATTCGTTTGAAGCTTCATTTTCAATATTTTGACCTGATCTGGCTCCTTGCAGCACTCGCCGTGTTCGTATTGCTGCTTATCTATTTATACCGCTGGAAAAAGAAAACTGCCCGTCGTATCGGCGACCCGGAGCTGGTGCGGGATCTTGTCCGCAATTTCTCCTCCCGTTTATTTAACCTCAAGTTCACCTTAGTCAGCATAGCCTTTGCAGCCGGAGTATTTGGTGCGATGAACCTCCGCAAACCTGCCGGTCCGGAAGGAATTTCCCGCAAGGGGATCGATGTGGTGATCGCGTTGGATGTGAGCAAAAGCATGCTGGCCACCGACCTGGCACCTAACCGTCTTGATCGCGCCAAGCAGTTTATCAGCAAACTCATGGCGGCGATGCCGAATGACAGGATCGCTTTCGTTGTATTTGCAGGTGAGGCTTACCTGCAGATGCCTTTAACCACTGATCATGCGGCCGCCAGAATGTACGTGTCATCAGCCGGTCCGGATGCCATTCCTCAACAAGGTACGGTGATTAGCCAGGCACTCCGTCGGAGCGCAGACGCATTCAACGCGGCTGAAAGACGATTCAAAGCCGTTGTCCTGATTACCGATGGAGAAGATCATGATCCGAAGGCCGTCGAAACTGCCAAAGAACTGTCCGAGCAGGGACTGATGATCAACAGCATTGGCATCGGTTCACCCGAGGGAGCGAATATACCCGATCCACTTACCGGGCAGAACAAGATAGATGACTCAGGCACGCCTGTGTTGACAAAGCTGAACGAACCAGCACTGCAGGAACTGGCCGCGGCTACGAACGGGATCTACGTCAGACTGCAGGATAGCGACGCGGCCGTAGCGGCGGTACAACAACAGTTGTCGCAGATCGATAGTAAAGCCTACGGCGATATTTCGTTGGTTAATTATACCAGCTACTATTTCTGGTTCGTTGCCGGAATGCTGCTGCTGTTGCTGATAGAATTTTTTATCCCGGAAACAAAAAAAGTGAAAGCATGAGAGTTGTGTTGACAGGTATTCTCCTTTTCTCTGTTGCTGCGCTTTGGGCACAGGATCCGCAACCGGATATCCGAAAAGGAAATGAGTTATATCGCCAGCAACAATACAAAGAAGCGGAGGCCGCCTATGCCGAGGCTTCCAAAGCTGATCCGGAAAACAGCACGGCGGCATTCAACAAGGCAACGGCAATCTACCGGCAATCACGCCCGGCTGATGCCATCAAAGGCTATGATGACCTGGCTTTTAAAACGCTGGATAAAAGCGTAAAAAGCAAGTCGTACTATAATAAAGGTGTGATCCTTACCGGTCAGAAAAAACTGGAAGAAAGTATCGAAGCTTATAAAAATGCCCTGCGCCAGGATCCCAATGATAACGAAGCGAGGGAGAATCTGCAAAAGGCGCTGATGGAACAAAAGAAAAAAAAGCCAGAGCCCCAGAAAAAAGACGACAAGAAGCAGCAGCAGCAAAAAGATCAGCAGCAAAAACAACAACCTCAGCCCCGCATGAATAAGAAAGAAGCACAGCAGCGGCTCAAACTACTGGAGCAAAAAGAAAAAGATGTGCAGGAGCGGTTGCAGAAAAGTAAATCCTCCAGCGGCGGCGGCCAGCGAAAAGACTGGTAAAACTATAGCGTCTGCGGGGCTTTCATTATTTTTGCCTTTCACTATTTCCTGGAATGCAGCCCGGCTGCGCCACCCACTTTTATGCAGTTGTACACAGCGGCCCTGAATGAATACAAACGTCTCCCAACGCGGGAAGTACGCATCGGTGATCTCTTACTGGGAAATTTTCATCCGATCAGGGTGCAGACCATGACCACCACCGATACGATGGATACCGTGGCTACCATCGAGCAGACCATTCGCTGTATTGAAGCAGGTGCGGAACTCGTTCGGATCACTGCTCCCTCCAGACGGGAAGCAGAAAATTTGCAAAATATCCGGGATGGCCTCCGTGCCCGTGGATATCATACACCGCTGATCGCAGATATTCATTTCACCCCCAACGCCGCAGAGATCGCTGCCAGGATCGTGGAGAAGGTGCGCGTGAACCCGGGCAACTATGTAGATAAAAAGAAATTTGAACTGATTGAATACACCGATGCGGATTATGCAGAAGAGATCGACCGCATCAGGGAACGCTTCACTCCGCTGGTGAAGATTTGCCGTGAATACGGCACGGCCATGCGTATTGGAACGAACCATGGTTCTCTCTCAGACAGGATCATGAGTCGCTATGGTGATACCCCGATGGGAATGGTGGAAAGCGCCATGGAATTTTTGCGCATAGCCCGCGCTGAAACCTTTCACAACATTGTGCTCAGTATGAAGAGCAGCAATCCCCAGGTGATGGTACAGGCTTACCGGCTGCTCATTCGCAGCATGTTTGATGAGTTCGGTGAATGTTATCCGCTTCATCTTGGCGTGACCGAAGCCGGTGACGGCGAAGATGGAAGAATCAAATCGGCCATTGGTATCGGCACCCTGCTGGAAGATGGCATCGGTGACACGATCCGCGTGTCACTTACGGAAGATCCTGAATTTGAAATACCTGTCTGCAAAGACCTGGTCAAACGATATACAAACGCAACCGTGCCAACCACGGTTATTACGGAGAGCAAAACTCCACTCTCTTATTCGCCGTTCGAGTATCGTCGCCGAAATTCATACGCTGTAGGGAATATCGGTGGCGGGCAGGTGCCGGTTGTCATTGCCGACCTGAGCAGCAAAGAAAAAATTGAACCTGCGGATCTGCAAAGCATCGGTTACAGTTATGATGCAGCGACAGATAAATGGAACATCGCCGACGCCGCTGCGGATTATATATTCACAGGACATCATCTTATAAATTTTGCCCTGCCCGGTACATTAAAGGTCATCGTATATCCCGCCGCCTGGGTAACGGCAAATGATCCACAGAAGTATTTCCCGATCTTCCAGGACAGTGGTTTCGTAGCTGCCGAAGAAAAGAGCGCGACCCTGAACTTTGTAATGATCGATGCCAACGGCGAGGAGGAAGCCAATCCTTACCTCGCGCAGATCATCAATGATCCTTCCTCGGTTATTTGCCTCAGCAGCAAGTCTGTCAACGCCATGCAACACGTACGGACAATGATCAATGTGCTCGCTGAAGCCGGCAGTGCGAACCCCGTTGTTTTGATCACTGACAGCAGTGGACAGAACCCCGATGAGCACCTCATCCATTTCGCGACCGAAACGGGAGCCTTGCTGCTTGACGGATTAGGTGATGGAATATGTCTCGGGTACACCGCTGCGGCTTCAATGCCCGATCTGAAATCAGGAGGGAGAACTTATCTGCCTGTGAAAGATCTTTACCAGTTTACCAATAATACCGCCTTCTCCATATTGCAGGCCACACGTACGCGGATATCAAAAACAGAATATATCAGTTGCCCCAGTTGCGGTCGCACCTTATTCGACCTGCAGGAAACAACAGCGCGGATCCGTGCAGTCACTAACCATCTCAAGGGCGTAAAGATCGCCATCATGGGCTGTATCGTTAATGGACCCGGTGAGATGGCGGATGCAGACTTTGGTTATGTGGGCAGCGGACCTGGTAAAATCACTCTCTATAAAGGCAAAGAGGTGATGAAACGAAATGTCAACAGTGACATTGCGGTGGAAGAACTGATCAATCTGATGAAAGAGAACAATGCCTGGATAGAACCTTCAAATTATTAATCACGTATATGAAACCACTACTAACTCTACTGTTTGCCTGCCTGTTTTTCCTGGCGGGATGCATTGACACGGAAAGCACCACCACCATCAATAAAGATGGTTCAGGCACCCTTCGCTCCACCCTGGATATCGGGCAGATGATCGGTATGATGATGGCCGGTAAAGATCTGTCAAACTAAAAAAATGAAAAGAAGGACACCACCGTTTATCTCCGGCCAATGATAGACACGGCAACAACTCTTACCGCGAGAGAAAAGGAGCTGCTACGCGATCTCTCTTTTCATATCCAGATGGACATCAAGGCAGCAATTTTCAAGCTGGCGATAATTGCGCCGTTCCGGAAAATGGAGGACCTGCAGGAGCTTAATGAACTGATGGCCAGGAAGGAATTCGACGACATCTTCGACAAGGCTACAAAGCAGAGCGGACTGGGTTCCAGTGATAAGGAAGAAGAGCCAGGCAAGAATGACAACATCTTCGGTTCACTCTTCCCCGACTTTTATGATTGTAAATACAAGCAGGGCAAGATCGAGTGCTCACTCAATAAACAAAAGTATGATGCGCGGATGGCCGATATGAAGAACAGGGATATGGATATGAATGATGCCATGATGGAAAAAGTATTTGCCGATGCCAGTTTCACCAACAAGATCGTCCTTCCTTCGGCAGCAAAATCCGTCAAAGGAGCCACACTCAAGAAAACCACCGACACTGAATATGTTCAGAATGGTTCGATCCTCGAGCTTTACAGGACACCTGAGAAATTTGCGTACTCGATCGAGTATTGAGAACTAATATCGAAAAAGCAGCCACGAGCTGCTTTTTCTCTTTTTCGGAGTAGGTAAAATTTTACCTTAGCAAAAAACAGGCATACGTGAACAGGATCGACCGGCTACATGCCATACTGGTTCATTTGCAGGGCAAAAAGCGCGTGACCGCCCAGGAACTTGCGGACAGGTTCGGTCTGTCACTGCGTACCGTTTATCGTGATATCAAAGCGCTGGATGAAAGTGGTGTGCCCGTGATCGGCGAAGCCGGTATCGGCTATTCCGTCATGGAAGGATACAGGTTGCCTCCCATCATGTTTACCAAGGAAGAAGCGAGCGCGTTGCTTTTGGGCGACAAACTCGTGCAGCAATTCACCGATTCACAGATCCGGCGAAATTTTGAAGCGGCCATGTTCAAGATCAAAGCGGTGTTGCGAACAGGGGATAAGGACTACGTAGAGGAGATGGACAACAGCATCATCATCCAGAATGGATTTGATCACCGGTTCGACTGGGCTCAGCCTTATCTCTCTTCACTGCATAAAGCCATTGTAGAAAAGCTGGTGGTGAAGCTGGAATATGAAACACTGTACGCGGCAACCACTACCACAAGGGAGGTGGAACCGATTGGTCTTTGCTATTATGGCCAATGCTGGCATTGCATCTGCTGGTGTCGCCTTCGTGGTGATTACCGCGATTTCAGGTTAGACCGGATCAGGAAACTCGATATTACCGATGAATCGTTCCAGGATAAGCAGCATCCATCCGTCGCTGAATATCTAAGCAGTGCCATGCATACAGGTGAACTCCAGGAGATCATCGTAAGTTTCGACATGAATACCAGCCGGCATCTGCAGACCCAGAAATATTATTTTGGGTTTGTATCAGAAGAGATCATCGACGGGCGTGTGCGCATGAAATTTCTCAACAGCCATCCACCTTCTTTCGGGCGCTGGCTGTTGAGCTATACAAAGGCGGTACGTGTTGAATCACCTGCATCCATGAAAGCGATCATGCGCCAGCTAGTGGATGAAGTCCACCAGGCTTATACTGAAATTATTCCCTCCTGAAAACATCCTGACATAGGGCTGTCACCAGGCGGTTGTTGATTTGTGTAAACAAACGATAACCATGCTTAAAATCATCCCGCCGCGCACCGTGCTTGTTTTTACCGCAGAGACAACGTTGCGCCAGGCACCTTCTTTTGCAGGCATCATTGCTGCCAGGTTGTATGCAACGGCTGCTGCGGGTGGTGTATTACCTACAGGACCGATCAATTGGGTATATACCGGCGCAGATGGAAAGCCCGATACGGTGTTTATCCTGGAGATATGCCTGCCAGTTGATCGAATCCCGGATGATATCGGGGAGTTCCAGTACAAGACGCTGCCCTCATTTACCTGCATCGAAGTGCTGCATGAAGGCCGGTGGCAGGAGCTGCCGCACGCATACGAGAAGGCCATGGCCATCGTCAGCGGTGAAAAGAAACTGCCGAATGGTATTTCCCGCGAGGAATACATCCACATGGATTTCGGTGAAGGACATAACAATGTTACACTGGTACAGGTGGGCATCGACTAAATCTGCTTTATGAACAGCCGAATTATCTTAATGCTGGTAGCGATCGGCCTGGCTGCAGGTACGACAAAGCCCAGCCTTTTGTCAAATGCAAAAGATATGAAACTCAACGCCGGTATCATTACATCCAACCTCCAACAGACAAAATCATTTTACACGACTCTGCTTGGATTTACTGTGGTATTCGAAAACGAATGGTATATCCTGCTGCAGTCGCCGGGCGGCACAGACCAGCTTAGTTTTTTGCTCCCCGGCCAGGAACACCAGCAGCCCCTGTTTCGGGAGGAGTTCAACGGCAAGGGTGTCTACCTGACAATCGAGGTGGATAATGTCGATGAAGTTTATCAGCAGTTGCAGGCGCGGGGCGTTAAGATGGCGGTATCGCTACGCAATGAACCCTGGGGCGACCGGCATTTCGCCATCGTCGATCCAAATGGTATTGGCGTGGATATCGTGACCTATCAATCACCCGGGTAAATACAATGTGCATCTGATGTTTCAGTAAATTTGGTGTTCAATCATTTACATGGAAACAGACTTCCTGGTGATCGGTTCTGGTATCGCGGGGTTAACGTACGCACTTAAAGTGGCAAAAGCAGCTCCGGATATGAAGGTTGTGATCATGACCAAAGCTGCAGCAGATGAAACGAATACCAAGTACGCGCAGGGTGGCGTTGCCGTGGTCAACGACCTTGAGAACGATAGCTTCGCGAAACATATTGAAGATACACTCATCGCAGGTGACGGGCTTTGCAATCCCAATGTCGTCGAAATTGTGGTGAAAGAAGGACCGGACAGGGTCCGCGAACTTATTAACTGGGGCGCACGATTTGATAAAGAAACAGATGGTGACTACAAACTGGGAAAAGAAGGTGGCCATTCAGAATTTCGCATCATCCACCACAAAGACATCACGGGCTGGGAGATGGAGCGTGCCTTGTTGGAAGCAGTGACGTCACAGCCAAACATCACGCTGATAAAACATTGTTTTGTCATCGACATTATCACCCAACACCACCTTGGATACCTCATTACAAAAGCCTCGCCGGGAGTGGAATGTTATGGCGTGTATGCACTGAATCTTGAAACAAACCGGATTGAGAAGATCCTTGCCCGCACCACCTTGCTTGCTACCGGCGGCAATGGGCAAATTTACCGGACTACCACCAACCCTGCTATTGCAACGGGTGACGGTATCGGGATGGTGTACCGCGCAAAGGGACGTATTGAAAACATGGAGTTCATCCAGTTTCATCCCACCGCGCTGTATGAGCCAGGATTAAGAGGACAGGCATTTCTTATCACGGAAGCGGTTCGCGGTGATGGTGGCATACTCCGGAATAAAGCCGGTGAGGCCTTTATGGAAAAATATGATTCGCGGAAAGATCTTGCTCCGCGAGATATCGTCGCCCGCGCCATCGATAGTGAAATGAAACGTACAGGTACAGAACATGTGTGGCTCGACTGTACGCATTTCGATAAAGAAAAATTCACCAGTCATTTCCCTAACATCTATGCAAAATGCAGTTCTCTCGGTATACATATCGAGACAGACTGGGTTCCCGTTGCGCCGGCAGCTCATTACAGTTGTGGTGGCATAAAGACTGACGAATGGGGAAGAACATCGATCAATAACCTTTACGCCTGTGGTGAATGCGCGAGCACAGGATTGCATGGAGCTAACCGGCTCGCCAGCAATTCACTACTGGAAGCCATGGTTTTTGCGCATCGCTGTTACCTGGATGTGATGGAGAAGATCGGACAATTGAGGATCGTAAAAGAGATTCCCGACTGGAGCGCGGAAGGGACAGCAGAGCCGAAAGAGATGATCCTGATCACGCAAAGCCTCAAGGAGTTGCAGCAGGTAATGAGCGATTATGTTGGTATTGTCCGCAATTCAATCAGGTTGGAAAGAGCGCTGAAACGCCTCGACCTGCTTTGGGCGGAAACAGAACATCTATACCAGAGCACCTCATTGTCGCCGCAATTGCTGGAACTGCGCAACCTGATCACCGCTGGTTACCTGGTGGTAAAAGGTGCTTCGTTCCGCAAGGAAAGCCGGGGCCTTCATTTTACCACCGACTATCCTGATAAGAGTGCGCTCGTTCAAAACATTGTCCTGTAAGTTATCTTTGCCCGATGTATTATGTCGTTTATGGATTGTTGTACGTGGTTTCGCTTTTACCACTGAGGGTTTTGTATCTGTTTTCCAATCTCGCACATTTCTTTGTGTACCGGGTGAAGGGATACCGGAAGGAAGTAGTGATGTCAAACCTGGCAATTGCATTTCCCGAGAAAACACTGGAAGAGCGACAGAAGATTGCGCGGCAGTTTTACCTCAATTTCCTTGACACATTCATCGAGTCGATCAAAATGATTTCCATCAGCAAAAAGGAGCTGATCAGGCGAAGTGATTGTGAGTTTGAGTACATCAATGAGCTCATTGCCAAAGGCAGGAACATTCATATCATGGCCGGGCATCAGTTCAACTGGGAGTTTGCCAACCTGGTTTATGCCATGCATCTCCGCACCCCGTTTGTTGGGATCTATGCACCTATCGGAAGTAAGGTGATGAACAGGATATTTTTCAATATCCGGAAGCGATACGGAACGATATTGATTTCTACAAAAGAGTTCAAGAACAAAATGCATGGTGTATTTGCAGAGCAATATATATTGGCGCTTGCAGCGGATCAGAATCCCGGCTTGCCAACGAATGCATACTGGATGAACTTCTTTGGCAAACCTGCCCCATTTGTAAAAGGGCCAGGCAAAGGCGCAGTGAAAAACAATACGGCGGTTGTGTATGTTGGTTTTGAAAAACCCAGGCGAGGGCATTACAGATTTCGTATCTATCCGATGGTGGAAAATGGCGCAGATCATACGCCAGAGGAGTTGACGCGCATTTATAAGGAGTTACTGGAAGATACCATTCGCCGGAATCCGGCAAACTATCTGTGGAGTCACCGGCGTTGGAGGCATCAATGGGATGAGGCGACTTATGGGCCGGTGATTGAATGAGAAAGTCAAAACTTAAAACTCAAAACTTAAGCCCTCAACCTTAGCCTTAGCATCAACCTCAACCTTATCCTAGTTCAGCACACTCGAATCTTTCTCAATAACCGCTTTTTCCTGGGTTTTGATTTTGCCCCAGCCACCCAATACATTCCGGAGATTGTGTATGCCCTGTCTTTTCAACAGTGATGCGGCAATCACGCTACGGTATCCTGCTGCGCAATGCACGTATAAATTGTGATGGTCTTCGATGTTTGCCATGCTTCCGGGATCTGTGAGATCCTGCAGCGGGATATTCATAGCGCCGCTCAGGTGACCTTCAGCAAACTCAACGGGTTTGCGTACATCAACTACAACAAGGTTGTCGTCAAATGGGAGATCCATCATGAGTTCATCTGCTTCTACATCGATGATCAGGTCAGTAGCTTCCCCGCTTGCTGCCCAGGCTGGATAGCCCCCCTTCAGATAACCTTTTACTTTGTCCAGCCCAACCCTGGCAAGGCGGATGACGCTTTCCTTCTCCATACCTTCTTCGGTTACGAGCAGGATGGGTACATCGAATTTCAACAGGCTGCCCGCCCATTCCGCGAAACGGCCATCCAGTCCGATGCTGATAGAGCCGGGTACAAAACCTTCAGTGAAGACCCCGGAAGGACGTGTGTCAAGAATAATGGTATCATCGGTGATCGCTGCCTTGAATGCGGCGGGATCAAGTGGGGTTAATGCCTGTTGCAGCACTTCATCAAGGCTGTCATATCCCTCTTTATTGATTTTGGCATTGATAGGGAAATACTGTGGTGGCGCAGGTATGCCTTCTGTGACGGCTTTTATAAAATCTTCTTTCGAGCCAGCCTTTAGCGCATAGTTGGTAAGCTTTTCATTCCCGATGGTACTGTCTGTTTCAGGTCCGAGATTTTTACCGCAGGAGCTGCCAGGTCCATGCGCCGGGTATACGATCACGTGATCCGCCAATGGCACTATATGCTTTTGTAAACTGTCGTAGAGCATACCTGCCAGATCGGTAGTGGTCAATTCATTTGATTTTTGTGCAAGGTCAGGCCGCCCTACATCGCCAACAAAAAGAGTATCTCCGGTAAAGATGCAATGATCATTACCCTGCTCGTCTTTCAACAGGTAACAGGATGATTCGAGGGTATGGCCCGGCGTGTGCAGAACCTGTACAGTGAGTTTGCCAACCTTGAACTGTTGTCCGTCTGTGGCGATGAGTGCGGGAAAAAGGGTGCTGGTCCCGGGTCCATAGACGATGGGTGCCCCTGTTGCTTTTTGCAGGTCAAGGTGACCACTTACAAAATCCGCATGAAAATGCGTTTCAAAGATGTATTTTATGCCAGCGTTCCTTTCTTTGGCCATTTCTACATACACATCGATGTCCCGCAGTGGGTCAATGATGGCTGCTTCCCCTTCACTTTCAATGTAATACGCCGCTTCACTGAGGCAGCCGGTATAGAGTTGCTTGATATACATAGCGTTGATTATGCCGCGAAATTACTTAAAAAGAAAAAGGAAGCCGTTTGGCTTCCTTTCCAGGTATTTGTTCACGGCTTAATTCAACAATGATTCTACGAATTGGTTCAGTTCTTCTATTCGTGCGCTGTTGATGGTGTAGTAGATGAATTTGCCATCGCGTTCGGTATTCACGAAGCCTGCTTTCCGCAGGATGGCGAGATGTTGGGATGCCACTGACTGCTCAAGCCGCAACTTTACGTAGATCTCAGTGACGGTGATCTTTTTCTGCTCGTCGATCAGCTTGAGTATTTGTTGCCGGAGCTTATGATTGATTGCACGTAATACCAGTGACGCTTTTTTAACATTCAGCAGATCTACCTTCAGCGCGCTTCCGTTTTCGGCGTTTGTATTCAATGTTAATGTATAGTTGTTCATAGTATCTCGATTAAATCCATGCAAAATTAGCTATATGACGATTGTATTATTCAGGAGCGGAGTACCGGAAAACACTTATTGTTTGCCCGTATAAAACTCCTTCAGGTATAATGGTTCAATGTATGCGAGATCGGCAAATTCTTTTTTTTCAAACCTTTGTTGCGATAATGATACCATATGCTGAGCCCCTGCAGCCACCTCACTGAATTCCGCATGGGGATGATGTATCACCGTTTTCAATTTCACTGCACCGTTTCCGGTAAACCTCAGTTTCCCCTGATTCAACAAATGACTGAAGGAACTTTCATCGATGATCATTGCCTGTGGCCGTACTACTTCGATCAGCGCAGCGTCATAGACCGCAGTAAAAATTTCCATCCTGCGTGCATCGATCGCAGCGCAGATCAAACTTTCATCAACCGGCAATTCGGAAGCTGCCATCACCTCCAGTGTGTTAAGCGCAATCAGCGGGATATCCAATCCATAACAAAGACCTTTTGCAGCGGCCAGACCTACGCGTAAACCGGTGTAAGATCCGGGGCCTATAGTCACTGCTATCGCATCCAGGGAACTGAGTGCTAGTTGATTTCTTTCAAGCATCAGCGCCGTTTCGGTATGCAGCCAGGTCGCGTGATCTCTCGTGTTCTCATTGCGTGATGTAGCGATAATTTGCCCATCCCTGGCGATGCATATTGATGCAGATATGACTGCAGTATCTATATTAAGAATATTCGCCATTATTATGCCAAAGCCTTTTGATTCAACAATAAAGAAGGGGTGTACCGCGGCTCCTCCTTTGCGAGAAGGGACAACAGGTGATATACCTTTTCATGTCCGATAACTGATGCCCATTCAAACGGGCCATAGGGGTAATTTGTGCCGGTCTTCATGGCCTGATTGATGTCTTCAGCTGTGGCTATTTTTTCTTCAAGGGTAAAAAATGCCTCATTGAGTATACACGCCACTACCCTGGCAGTGATAAAGCCGGGGATATCGGGCACCCATTCTATGGTGCGGCCCAGCGAATGGAACAGTTGCTCCGCAGGTTCCTGCAGCCCGGCGATCTTTGTTGCGGCCTCAACGGACGTCCGGCCCAGGAAACTTCGCCATCCGTTGATGCGGACAACAGGCAGAGTGAAATGTTCACAGGTATGCTCCACTGCATTCACGATATAAAGTGGTGTGTTGATCTTCAACCCGGAAAGGGAGGCGTTGTCATGGGCAAGCAAATCGATCACAGCATCGGCAGTTGCAGGTGCTGTGGCTCCTTTTTCCAGCCAGGTGATCTCCGCATCGTCAGCAAAAGGGATTGTAAGCAGTTCGTTTTTCAACGCATCATCAGCAAATATTACTACCGCCATACCTGTTTTTTGCAAAGAAAACGCATAAAGGTATATTCGCTACCAAAATTATCATATATGAGCAAGACCATTATCAATACCCCCGATGCGCCGGCTCCCATCGGTCCTTACAACCAGGCTGTGCTTGCGGGTGGCATGCTCTATATTTCCGGGCAGATATGTATAGACCCTGGCACCGGGGAATTGCGCAACCGCGACATACAGGAAGAAACACATCGTGTGATGCAAAACCTGAAGGCCATTCTGCAGGCCGCAGGGGTAAACTTTAGTGCTGTTTGCAAGACAACGATTTTTCTTACCGATATGAATAAATTTGGTGAGGTAAATGAGGTGTATGGAAAATATTTTGACGGAGATTTCCCCGCCCGTGAAACGGTACAGGTAAGTGCATTACCGAAATTTGTGAATGTAGAGATCAGCATGATCGCAATAGTCGGATAAAAAAGTGCGGAGTGCGGAGTGTGGAGTGCGGAGTGTGGAGTGCTATCCCGTACTCCGCATCTTGATTTCAGGGCTCTTAGACCCTTCGACAGGCTCACTTCAACAGGCTCAGTGCAAGCAGTGCAAGCAGTGCAAGCCGGGCAAGTACGCGGATTCGCTTCGCTCATGTGTTACTCAAGGACCTGGGCGTACTTCTACAAAATAAAAATCCAGCCATCAAGCACCCAGCATCCTGCTAATAAGCACAAAGTGCGGAGCGCTACTCCGCACCCCGCACCTCGCATCCTGCTTACGACAGGCAGGCCCGCATTAAGCCATCCAGCCCCCAGTCATCCAGCACCCAGCCATCCAGCACCCAGCCATCCAG
>JAEZAM010000125.1 GCA_023430465.1 Bacteroidota bacterium
CCTTCGACAGGCTCAGGGCAAGTCCAGTATCCAGCATCCTGCCTCCGCTTCGCTACGGCAGGCAGGCTCGCATCACTGCCCCAACATCGTAATACATCGGTCGATCTCTTTGATGTAGGCGGTCAGTCTTTTCTGAAACTGCTTTCTTTCCTCATCTTCCATTGTGCCGGCACTGAACTTCAGGATTTCCACCTGCTGCTTCAATTCCTCTGCAGTGGAAGCGCTCGCCCTTTGGGCCGCCCGCAGATCCTCTACTTCCTTTTTCAATTCGGCGTTCTCCTTTTGCAGCATGCTGTATTCCCGGAGCATTCCCTGCAGTTTTTCCTGGAGCCGTTTGAAATGTTGATCTGTAGGAGTCAATGATTCAGATTTATTTATTTCCTTATTTCAGCACTTACTTCTTTCTCCAGCGTTGACATGATCTTACCCATCCATCCATCGATCTCTTTATCCGTAAGGGTCTTCTCCGCATCCTGGAATACGAAATTCACAGCCAGTGATTTTTTTCCCTTGCCCAGCTTTTCACTCTCAAACACATCGAACAGGGAAACACTTTGTAGTTTGGAAAGGCGAAGGCCATTCACTGCCTGCTGCAACTGACCATATTCCGTGGTGCTGTCAACGACCACTGCCAGGTCCCGCTGTACCGCCGGGAAACGGGGAATTTCGTTGATCTTGAGTTTCGTTTTCGCAGCGATCTTCACAATAAGATCCCAATTGAAATCTGCGAAATAGACATCCTGTTTGATATCAAACTGGGCCAGCTTTGCTTTGCTGACCTGGCTCGCGGTGAAGAGTACCTCTCCTTTTATCTTACCGGTGATTTTCTCGTCATTCACTTCCGTCTGCACATCTTTTATTCCCGTCAATTGCAAAATCCGACCCACAATTCCTTTCAGGATATAAAAATCATTGGGCGCGGACTTCACCCGCCAGCCATTATCCTGTGCGTTACCCGTAAGGTAAAGGCAGAGATGAACCGGTTCATGATACATACCGGGTGCTTCCGAATGATAGGTTTTGCCGAACTCAAACAACCGCAGGTCGCTGTTTTTCCTGTTCAGGTTATGTGATACAGCTTCCAGCCCTGTTTCCAGCATGGAAGGCCGCATGATGTTGAGTTCAGCGCTCAGGCTGTTCAGCATCATCACCCCCGTTGCTTTTGTTTCTTCAGTGAAATAAGCAGCGTTGGTGATAGAATTTGTCATGATCTCATTGAAACCAAGCCCCGCAAGGTAATTTGCGGTTTTCTCCCGCAGCAGTTCCTGGCCGCCATCCACTTCAATCGCCGGAGTGATCATTATTGCGTTGGGTATATCCACATTGTCGAGGCCATCGATACGAAGCACCTCTTCGACGAGATCGGCGGGGAGACTGATATCGCGTTTGTGATAAGGGACTGCTACCCGGAGTTCATCGATGCCCTCCTTCAGGATATCAAAACCAAGAGCATTCAGGATCGTCTTTACGGCATCCGGATGATAATTTTTGCCACTGAGTTTTTTCAGGTAATGATATTTGATCGCTACTTCCGGCTTGTCCAAAGGCTCTGGATAAATATCGATGATGTTGGAAGAGATGGTGCCCCCGCATACTTCTTTGATCAGTACGGCTGCCCTGCGAAGCACATTCACGGTGGCACTGATATCGGTTCCTTTTTCGAACCGTGTCGCCGCATCCGTCCGCAGCCCGTGACGGAATGAGGTCTTGCGTATGCTTACGGGATCAAAGCAGGCGCTTTCAAGAAAGATGTTTGTTGTCTTTTCCGTAACGCCACTTTTTGCTCCGCCAAATACCCCGGCAATACACATGCCTTCGCGGCTGTTGCAGATCATCAGGTCCTCGGTGGAAAGCTTTCTCTCTTTCTCATCGAGCGTGATGAACGATGTGCCCTCCGGTAATGATTTCACAACGATCTCATTCCCCTCAATTGCAGCAGCATCAAAAGCATGTAATGGCTGGCCGGTCTCATGCTGTATAAAGTTGGTGATGTCTACGATGTTATTGATGGTACGGATGCCAATGGCACGCAGTTTTTGCTGCAGCCATGCAGGTGATGGCCCAACCTGGATGTTGCTGATTGAAACACCCGAATAACGTGGACAGGCAGCGGCATCCTCTATTTTAACGGTGATGTTGAGGCTGGTATCATCTGTCCGGAATCCGTTGCCGTTTGGATAACGGGGCCGGAGTTCTTTTTTATCATGATGCGAAAGATAGGCACACACATCACGTGCTACGCCCCAGTGGCTCATGGCGTCCATTCGGTTTGGCGTCAAACCGATCTCATATATCGTATCGCTATAAGGTTGGAAATACTCGGCGGCAGGCTGGCCGATCCGCGCTTCTGAAGGTAATACCATGATTCCGGCATGTGAGTCACCAAGGCCGATCTCATCTTCAGCGCAGATCATTCCAAAACTTTCCACGCTGCGGATCTTCGCCACCTTCATGGTAAGCGGATCGCCCGTAGTGGGATAAATGGTTGTTCCAACAGGGGCTACTACTACTTTCTGCCCGGCGGCAACATTGGGCGCCCCGCAAACGATCTGGAGGGGACTGCCACTTCCTGTATTGACAGTGGTGACGGTGAGTTTATCCGCATTCGGATGTTTCTCCGTGGTTAATACTTCTCCGATCACAAGTCCCCGCAAACCACCTTTTACCTCTTCATAGTCGGTCATGTTTTCTACTTCCAGTCCTATCGATGTCAGGATCCTGCTCAGCCGTTCAGGGTCTACGGTTACGGGCAGGTATTCGCTCAGCCATTTATACGAAATCGTCATGTTGTTGCTTTGTAATCTTAGCGGGCAAAGATAGCGGTTCGGCTGTAACCGCGGGCAGGTTGAGGCTGAGGCTGGTGCTCAGGCTGGTGCTCTTAACCCCGGGATTAATCCCGGGGTTATACGGCGGTTCCTGGAGAGCGTAGCGAATGTGCGTACTTGCATTGAGGTTGAGGTTGAGGCTGAGGTTAAGGTTAAGATTGAGGCTGAGGCTGAGAGACCAGGCGTATGAAGTTCGGACGCAAAGGGTACCAATAGTTAAAAATTAACATAGATTCCCCTTACCGGGCTGGGCTATACATTAACCTTCCCTGATTTTCCGAACCTTAACCTCAGCCTCAGCCTTAACCTCAACCGCCGGTCTCCCTCACGCCCGCATTTCCACTTTGAAAGCCAGGCTGAAGTAGTTATAAAAATGACCCTGGCGGTTATCGGAATCCGCATGCCATTCCCGGCCAAACGTGAAAGGGTGCTGGTTATCGCTTGCTGCTTCACCAAGTCCGATCATGGCATTCCCGCTTTGGAGGCGGAACCCATAGCCCGTATTGTTTTTGAGGTAAACAGATGGTAGCGGGAAGCGGATCCACTTGCCCAGGTCAGTGCTTTCAACGTGTATGGTACTTTCAGCGATGGCATGACCCCACTGGAGGCTGTCACCATCAAACTCATGCAGGGAAAGTCTGAGTTCACCCGGGCATTGCACCGCCGTAGTGAGCACCTGGATATTATCCAGCGTACCTGCGGCAGGGCAGGTGAAGGTCTGGCCACCAAAATGATCAGTAGGGTCATTCCCAAAATGACCTATCCATAAAGTAGTGTTGTTGTCGGTTTGCGTAAGCACGGAGGTAGCAGACTCCGGAAAATGTTCATTCATACTGTACTGTTTTAAAGAGGTGATGAATAGATCAGTCAGTATCGGCTTTGTATAGCTGGATAACTATGCATCCCGGGAAATTATTGTGCCGGTTATAAACTGCCCGGTCAAAAGATATGCACCATGAAGATCGAGGCGCGGAACTTGCTAAAAAAATTGGTAAATTGGAATAAAAAAAGTCAAAACTTAAAACTCAAAAGTAAACAGTCAGAATTTCTGCGGCCAGTCGGCAGGTAAGAGTTTCGCCCGGCCGGGCAGGTGGCATTAACCCCGGGATTAATCCCGGGGTTAGAAGAGGGCGGAAGCGCGAACCTGCCTCAGGCAGTGTGCGAAGTGTAGGTGAGGAGATGTCCGGCAAGTAAGCATCTCGCCCGGCCGGGCAGGTAGCATTGATCCAGTGGTAAAACGCGGACAGGGCTGCGGAATGCGAGTATCTCAACCTTAACCTAAGCCCTCAACCTTCACTGTCCGTTTGTGGATAAACCCGGGGGATGGGGTGAAGAAAAGGTGCAGAAAGAAAAACTTTTTTGAAAGGCCGGGAGTGTGCTGAATCAGGTCTATTTTCGCCGCCTGACTGCGGGAACATTCCGATAACAAAGAAGTAATATTTTCTTAATAAAAGACGGGAAGCTGGCCTAAAGTCATCCTGAAAGGGAATGATTATCAGAATATTATGCCGTAAGGCGTCAAAATACGTACAAGCACCATGGATCTCACGAACATCAACAAAGACAGGAAGCAAAAGCGGAGATCATCCATCGATCTCGGCAGCATGGTTTATGGCAAAGTTCCGCCCCAGGCGAAAGACCTGGAAGAGGCGGTACTCGGCGCGATTATGCTGGAAAAATCTGCCTTCGATACGGTAATCGAGATCCTCAAACCAGAATGCTTTTACGTGGAAGCTCACCAGCGGATCTTCAAGGCCATGCAGAGCCTGGCAAATAAAAGCCAGCCGATCGATATCCTCACTGTTGCCGAAGAGCTTCGTTCCCGGGAAGAACTGGAAATGATCGGCGGAGCGTATTACGTGACCAAGCTGACCAATGCCGTCGTGTCTTCTGCCAATATCGAAGCACACGCCCGGATCATTTTACAGAAATTCATCCAGCGTGAGCTTATCCGCATCAGCGGCGAGATCATTGGGGATGCTTACGAGGATTCCACGGACGTATTCGACCTCCTCGACGATGCAGAAAGCAAGCTCTTCGAGATCACCAATAACCACCTGCGCAAGAATTTTGACACCATCGACTCGGTGCTTGTCAAAACCATCCAGCGGATCGAGGATCTGCGCCATAAAAATGAAGATGTGACGGGTGTTCCTTCCGGGTTCACACACCTCGATAAAGTCACTTATGGCTGGCAGAATACGGACCTTATCATCCTCGCTGCGCGACCTGCCGTAGGTAAAACCGCGTTTGCACTCAACCTGGCAAGAAATGCGGTGATGCATCCTACCAAGCCCACACCAGTCGCCCTGTTCTCTCTTGAAATGAGCGCCGGTCAGCTTGTACAGCGTATCCTCGCTGCCGAGAGCGAGATCTGGCTGGAAAAGATCGCCCGTGGTAAACTGGAAGAGCATGAGATGAAACAACTCTATGCGCGCGGTATCCAGCGTCTCGCACAGGCGCCATTGTTCATTGATGATACCCCAGCACTGAACATCTTCGAGCTGCGCGCAAAATGTCGCCGGCTTAAAAATAAACACAACATTGGAATGATCATCATCGACTATCTACAGTTGATGAGCGGTACCAATGAAAACAGGTCTACGAACCGTGAACAGGAGATCAGTAACATCTCCCGGAACCTGAAAGGGCTTGCTAAAGAACTCAACGTACCAATCATTGCACTGTCACAGTTAAGCCGTGCCGTTGAACAACGCGGGGCAAAAGAGGGAAGTCGCGTACCTCAACTGAGTGACCTTCGTGAATCCGGAGCCATCGAGCAGGATGCTGACATGGTTATGTTCCTTTATCGTCCCGACTATTATGATGTAACCCAAAGTGCCGAAGGTGAAAATATCAAAGGTCTCACTGAAGTAAAGATTGCCAAACACCGAAATGGTTCGCTGGAAACGGTGAAGTTGAGAGCACTCCTTCATATCCAGAAATTCGCCAACTGGGATGAAGATCCATACAGCGGTATCGGGCTGCCTTCCGGCGGATGGCGTCCGGTGGATGATGCCGGTGGTGGCGGTGAAAGATTGTATATCCAGACAGGCAGCAAGATGAATGACATCAGGGATGATGATGAAGCGCCGTTCTAGCAGCGGTGAAGGATTAGTGATGCTCTGGGGTGCTGAATGTATGATTCTGACTTCTGATAAGTACGCCCTGGTCCCTGAGTAGCGTATGTGCGCAGCGAATGCGCGTACTTGCCCTGCTTGCACTGAGCCTGTCGAAGTGAGCCTGTCGAAGGGTCGAAGGGACCTAAAATCGGATACCGGATACCAGAAGGCTGGAGACTGGTAGCCGCACTCTGCTCTCCACACTCCGCACTCCGCACTTTTCCTCATCCTCACCTGAACCGCATCATCATCGCTGCCACTAACCCTGCTGTTTCTGTACGCAGGCGCGTATTTCCCAATGACACGGCCCTGTATCCGCGATCAATTGCACGATCGATCTCGCCTGGTGTGAAATCACCTTCGGGTCCCACCAGCACGATACAATCATTTGTTGTATCGATGGCGTTTCTTAGCGCTGTTTTCTCTGCCGGCAGGCAATGCGCAATGAAGCGCTGAGCAACACCATTCAATCCGACATCTTCAAGCAACTTGTCAAATAACAGCGGTTCACGCAACATCGGCAGCCAGGCTTGCTGGCTTTGCAGCATCGCACTCACCAGTATTGACTGCATCCGGTCATACCTGAACTTGTCCTTTTCCGTGCGATCGCAAAGGAGTGGTATGATCTCCGAAATGCCCATCTCCGCAGCTTTCTCGAGCAGCCATTCGATCCGGTTATTATTTTTTAAAATCGATATACCGAGAATGCTTCGTGGTGCTGTGGCTGGTATATGTTCAATGGCCTCGATCCGAACCTGTGTTCTTTTCTTATCGGCGGTTGCAATCACGGCATTGGCTGTTGTTCCAAGTCCATCCGTCAGCCGCATCGCCTGTCCTTCTTTGGATCGCAGCACCTGCACGAGATGCCGGGACGTATCCTCGTCCAGTTCCAGGAGACCCGGTTGAAGTGGCGAACGCGAGTGGTAGAAATATTGAAGAGACATTAGTGGTGCGAAAAAATTAAAAATGGAAAACAATAAATGAAAAAAGACGAGAGCTCCAAAGCTGGCTGTCCTTTATCATTTTTTCATTTTGTATTCGTCTTGTTCATCATTTTCCGGCCATACAGGCTGGTTTAGCGCAACCGTTTTTTTGTTCATTCGCCTGGACATGGTCATGTTGAGGAGCTCAACGATAAACGAGAAGGCCATACCAAAATAGATATAGTTCTTCAGGTGTAGTTCATGTGCCTTCTCGGCGTTCCAGCCTTCAATCACCAGGCTGAGACCGATCATGACCAGGAAGGAGAGAGCGAGCATCTTGAGTGTGGGATGCTTGTGAATGAATGCCGATATACGCGGACTGAAGAGGAACATGATCGTCATGGCTATGACAACCGCTGCAATCATGATCTCCACATGTTTGGCGGTACCGCCGGCGGTAATGATACTATCAAAAGAGAAGACGGCATCGATCAGCAGTATCTGCCCGAGTGCCTGTCCAAAGCTTATCGGCTTTTTATTCAGCGCAAGATTCGGGTCTTCGCCTTCGAGTTTATGATGGATTTCCCTGACGGATTTATAGATGAGAAACAAACCGCCGGCGAGCATAACGATGCTTGCCAGGTCAAAGCCTTTTCCGGCAATGGTGAATACAGCTTTGCCTTTTTGGGATAGCAGCCATCCAAGACCCAGCAGCAGGAGGCTTCTTGAAATGATGCCGGTCACCATCCAGAAGCGCCGCGCCCGCCCCTGCATTTTTTTCGGCAACCTGTTCATAATGATGCTGACAAAGATCACATTATCGATACCAAGAACTACTTCCAGTATCACCAGGATAAGAAAACTGATAATACTCTCACTCGTAAATAAATGCTCCATTGTGCAAATTTAGGAGAGGATGCTGGATACTGGATGACTGGGTGCTGGATGTCGTATCGATTTTACTTTCCCCCCAAACTCCACACTCCACACTCCGCACTCCTTACATATTCGACACAATATTCTTCACGATACCCGGCCCTTCATAAATAAAACCCGTCCACACCTGCACCAGGCTGGCGCCGGCATCGATCTTTTCTTTTGCATCCTTTGCGTTAAAAATCCCTCCCGATGCGATGATCGGAATCATGCCCCCTGTACGTTCCGCGATATATTTCACCACAGCCGTCGACCTCTCCGCCAGCGGCGCACCGCTAAGTCCACCTGCGCCGATCGCGAGGATCTTGTCATGTGGGGTATGCAATCCGTCCCGTGCTATTGTGGTGTTCGTACACACCAAACCATCCAATTGTATCTCCAGCGACAGCGAGATCACATCATCTATCTGCTCCTGCGTGAGGTCGGGTGCGATCTTCAGCAGGATCGGCTTTGAGCGGGCTTTGCCATTGTTGATCATCTGTAAATGCCGGAGAATCCTGCGCAACGATTCTTTCTCCTGCAGCTCACGTAGTCCCGGCGTGTTTGGACTACTGACATTTACCACGAAGTAGTCAACGTAGGGATGTAACTCCTTAAAGCAGGTTTCATAGTCTTTCCACGCATCCTCATTTGGCGTCGCCTTGTTCTTTCCAATATTTCCACCAACAATCAGGGTCGTCGAAGGAAATTTCTTTCGCCATGCCGCGAGGCGCTCCGCTATGATCTCAACACCATCGTTGTTGAATCCCATCCTGTTCACGAGCGCATTATCGGCCTTCAGCCTGAACAAGCGCGGTTTGTCATTGCCCAATTGCGGCAGCGGAGTCACCGTTCCGATCTCCACGAAACCAAAGCCAAGTGTTTCCAACTCACGGAGGTAAGCAGCATTTTTATCAAAACCCGCACCCAGCCCCACCACATTCCTGAAGTTCATGCCAAGGAAATGCTTTATATCCTGCTTCGGGTGAAACATGCCACGAAGGAGGGAAGCGCCACCCGGAATACCCGTGATGACCCGCAGGGTATTCATCGTGAAATAATGAACAGACTCCGTAGGAAAATTGAAGAGAACATTGCGGATGAACTGGTACATGTGTCGTCTATTAGGAACCCGGATACCGGCAACGGATTTTCGGGTCAAAAAAATTTTGCGGCAAAGATATAACCGTTAATTTTGATAGAGAAAGTTGCATAAACAACTAATGTTTTTGCCGCAATTTTTCGCCTCATTAATACTATTCGAATCATGCAGGAAGCATACATCATCGCGGGATATCGCACCGCTGTCGGTAAAGCCAAGAAAGGTGGATTTCGTTTTTTTCGCCCGGACGACCTGGCGGTGGAAGTGATCAAGGGCCTTGTTGCCTCCGTGCCTGGCTTTGATCCAAAGCGCGTGGATGATGTGATCGTGGGAAATGCCGTACCTGAAGCAGAACAGGGTTTGCAGTTCGGGCGAATCATCTCAGCACGCGCACTTGGGTTTGATGTGCCAGGTGTGACCGTCAATCGCTATTGTGCTTCCGGACTTGAAACGATCGCCATGGCAACAGCCAAGATCCGCATGGGGCAGGCCGATTGCATCATTGCTGGTGGTACTGAAAGCATGAGCCTTGTGCCTACGGCCGGATGGAAGACCGTACCTGCTTATTCGATCGCGAAGGATGATCCTGACTATTATCTCAGCATGGGCCTCACCGCAGAAGCCGTTGCTAAGGATTTCAATGTAAGCCGGGCAGACCAGGATGAGTTCTCCTATAACTCGCATCAGAAAGCAATCAATGCTATTAATAACGGTTTTTTCAAACCGGGTATATTGCCCATTAACGTTGAGCAGGTATATGTGGATGAAAAAGGAAAGAAGCAAAAAAGAAATTATGTAGTGGACACCGACGAAGGTCCGCGCGCAGATACATCATTGGAAGTATTGGCTAAACTCAAACCCGCATTTGCTGCAGGGGGCGTTGTAACTGCAGGCAACTCGAGCCAGACATCGGACGGCGCTGCCTTCGTGATTGTGATGGGTGAAAAAATGATGAATGAAATGGGATTGAAACCTATTGGCCGTCTTGTTGCCTGCGCATCTGCTGGTGTACATCCGCGTATCATGGGAATCGGACCTGTAGCCGCTATTCCAAAGGCTTTGAAGCAGGTAAATATGTCGCTCCATGATATCGATCTTATAGAGCTCAATGAAGCATTCGCCTCCCAGGCACTTGCTGTGATCCGCGAGGCAGGACTTGATCCCGCCAAGGTCAATATCAACGGCGGCGCCATCGCTCTCGGCCATCCATTAGGCTGCACCGGATGCAAGCTGACCGTTCAGATATTGAATGACATGAAACGCCTCAACAAGAAATACGGCATGGTCACTGCCTGCGTCGGCGGCGGACAGGGGATTGCAGGGATCATCGAAAACCTCTAAGTTCATTTCGCGCAGAGTCGCAGGTTGAGGTTGAGGTTAAGGTTAAGGTTGAAAGGTGACACCCTGGTTGACGCCACCGTGTGGTTTTGGCTTTTAACTTGTGATAACATTAGATAATGCGACTAAATCGAGTTTAACTACTCTTAGCCTCAACCTCAACCTCAGCTTCAGCCTCAACCTCGGAAAACCCCTTTCCCCAATCCGGGAAATCTACCATTTACCCGCTTTTTATCACCTCTTCCCCCCATGCCGGGCCTGATATTTGCTCTGGTGGCCTGATCTTTTTCGCTTTTCGAATCCAAACAGACCAAAACTATTCCTATGGACAGACGCGATTTTCTGACTGCAACCAGGAAAGCCACCCCACCCGCTGCAGAATTCCGTACCCAGTCAGGGCTGAATGAATACGCCGGGCCCTGGACACGCAATGAAGTCCAGCACTTGCTCAAGCGAACCATGTTCGGTTCCACCAAAGCAGACATCGATTATTTTCTTTCCCGCAATATGTCACAGGCCGTTGATGAACTGCTCGCGCCGGTACCCGGTGTACCGGCACCGCCACTCAATGATTACACCGGTGGTGTGGCAGATCCTGTAGCGCCGGGAACTACCTGGGTAAATGATTTTACTGCCGACGGTGAACTCAACTTCGCACGGATCGAGTCGTTTAAAAAATGGTGGATCGGTAATATGCTCGGACAGGGCAGGAGCATACGTGAAAAGCTCACGCTGTTTTGGGCTGACCATTTCGGCACGGAAGCCGATACCATCAACTTTTCTTATTTCGTATATCGTCACAATGATCTCCTCCGTCGCGACTGTCTTGGCAACTTCCGCCAGATGGTGAAAGATGTGACGGTTGACCAGGGCATGCTGATCTATCTCAATGGATATTTAAATTCAGCATCAGCCCCGGATGAAAACTATGCCCGGGAACTGTTTGAGCTGTTTACGCTTGGCAAAGGACCTACAGTAGCATACAGCGAGGAAGATGTAAGAACAGCCGCGCGGATCCTTACCGGCTGGCGCATCGATACAACAACCTATGCTACCACCTTCGACCCGGCACAGCATGACAACGGTAACAAGGTTTTCTCTTCCTATTTCAATAATACAACCATCAATGGCCGGGCAGGTGCCAGCGGTGCGCTTGAAACCGATGATCTCATCACCATGATCTTCCAGAAAGACGAGGTGGCGAAATATATCTGCCGCTGTTTGTACCGTTGGTTTGTTTACTATAAGATCGACGCCGGTGCTGAGACAAACGTTATCACGCCCCTGGCAAATATTTTTCGCAACAACAATTATGAAATACGGCCAGTGCTCGAAGCTTTGTTCAAATCCGAACATTTTTTTGATGTGCTTAACCAGGGATGCCTGATCAAAAGCCCGGTGGACCAGGTGATCGGCTGCATGCGGGAGTTTGGTGTGCAGTTCCCGGACATACCGGGTGAATACGAGGACGCCTACAACATGTTCAATTTTCTTCGGTATTTCATGGTGGTGATGGGACAGGACCTGGCGGATCCACCGGATGTATCGGGCTGGCCTGCCTATTACCAGGAGCCCGCTTTTCATGAGATGTGGATCAATCATGATACACTTCCCAAACGCAATCAGTTTACCGATATCATGACCTGGGTTGGATACACCCGCAATGGCGTATCTATCATGATCGATGTGATCGCCTTTACACGATCGCTTCCCAACCCGGGTGATCCGAACGCACTCGTGAATGATGCGCTGGCAATACTTTACCGCGTGCCGCTCTCAGACGCTGCACGGCAAAGCATGAAGCAAAATATTCTGCTAAGTGGCCAAACCCAGGATTACTATTGGACCAATTCCTGGAATACCTACCTGGCAGACCCAACCAATGCAGGTGCTGCCGCTGTTATCGGCAATCGCCTGAAAAGCTTTTACCAATATCTCATGAATCTATCCGAATACCAACTATCCTAAAAACCTGTCTATGAGAAGACGTGATTTTTTCAAAAAGAGCATCCCTGCTGCTGCTGTTATTCCTGCTGTAGTTGATGGGTATTCGGTAAAGGCATTTACCGGTGATTCTCCACTGCTGCAGGCGCTGATGAATCCCACCATCGATACCGACCATGTGCTGGTGATCGTGCAACTCAGTGGTGGTAATGATGGGCTCAACATGGTGATACCTATTTCCACCTACAGTGATTATTACAATGCCCGCAGCAACGTAGCGATCGCTGAAAACAGGATTTTACGTCTGGACGGGTATGCCGACACCGGTCTACACCCGGCAATGACGGGCATGCAACAATTGTATAATGAAGAAGCACTGAACATCGTGCAGGCAGCGGGTTATCCCTCGCCGAACTTCTCGCATTTTCGTGCCACTGACATCTGGATGAGCGGATCTGCAAGTGACGAGATCGTGAACACCGGCTGGACAGGACGGTACCTGAATACGGAATATCCGAATTTCCCCGAAGGCTATCCGAATGAGACCATGCCTGATCCGCTGGCAATACAGATAGGTTCGATGACATCACTCACACTTCAGGGCCCTGTCATGAATATGGGCATGAGTATCACGGATCCTACCAGTTTCTATAACCTGCTCAACAATGTGCTTGACCCGGCCCCAAACACGCCGATGGGGCATGAACTGACCTATATCCGAACTATCGCGAAACAAACCAACCTGTTTTCAGAACGGATTGTGGAGGCCGCCAACCGCGTACCGCAGCAGGGTGCATACCCTCAGGACAATTCGCTTGCCGAGCAATTGCGTATCGTCGCCCGCCTTGTAAAAGGAGGATTGAAGACGCGCATATACATGGTGGGTATGGGCGGGTTCGACAACCATTCTTCCCAGGTGGAAGCAGCCGATACTTCAACCGGTTTGCATGCAAATCTCCTCAAAACCCTTTCCGATGCCATAAAGGCCTTTGTGGATGATTGTACTTTTCTTGGCGTACAGGACCGCGTAATGGGTTTAACGTTTTCTGAATTTGGACGACGGATCAAATCCAATTCGAGTATGGGAACTGATCATGGAGCAGCCGCGCCAATGTTCATCTTCGGTAAACAGGCCATCCCCGGTGTCACAGGAACCAACCCGGCCATACCCGGAGGTGCATCTGTACAGGACAACATCCCATTCCAGTATGATTTCCGGAGCATTTATGCATCCATTCTCGAGCGGTGGTTTTGCGTGCCACCTGCAACCTTGCAGACTATTCTTTTCCAGAATTTCCAGAGCCTTCCTATCGTGAAAGACAATGCCTGTACCGGTGTCATTGATAATCCTAACCAGGTGGCCGGGGATAAACTGATAGATAACTATCCCAATCCGTTTACCCAGTCCACCACGATCCGATACGTTACCCGCGGAGGACACACACTTATCCAGATCATCGACATGCTTGGCCGGGTGATCCAGACGCCGGTTGATCGCGAACACACCGTTGGAACCTACTCGGTTGTTTTTGACAGCGGCGCTTTGCCCAGCGGTGTATACTATGCGCGGCTTCAGAACGGTCCGATTCAGCAGGTCAGACCCATGCTGAAGGTTCGGTGATGCGCAAGGATTAAAAATGTTTTTTGACGGGTTGATCGAATCTGTATATTTGCAACAAGGTTGAAAATATTTGAAACGGCAATCTATCATACGGAAATCTTACGCGGGGCTGCTGCTGCTGGTGTTCCTGGCTGCAATTACGCCCCGGCCTGTGCTGCATGATATTTTCACCAGCCATTCTCACACTTATGCAAAAATGGATGGCGCCAAAGAGGCGTCCATTAATAAGGTAGGTTTTAGCTGTGATTGCAATAAGCTGAATGCACTTTCGCCGTTTGTGGCCGAGCCTGAACCGCTTGTTGCAGATGTTGCAACTTATCCTGTTCCTCAGCATGCTGCACATACTGAGACAAATCATTCTGCCTGCTTTCTCTCCATTTCCTCAAGGGGCCCGCCTGCTGTTGCCTGAACATAGCCAACGGTTTAGATTTTCCATTTTCCCAAATTATTTCCCTTGAGGTATTTCATTACGATACTTTTTGTATCAGCAAGTATATATTCGATGGCCCAGCAACCCTGCAACCTTCGACTGTCCGGCCATGTAGAAGATGCTGATACCAAAGACAAGCTGGTTGCGGCTACGGTTCGCCTGATTGAAACCGGGCAGGCCATAACCACTGATGAGAAGGGAGATTTTGTATTTCACAATCTCTGCGGTGCGGCCTACACTTTAGTCATCAGTCATGTCGACTGCGACAGTATAGTTCAGCGCATCATTCTTCAGCGTGATCAGCACTTTGATTTCCTGCTTCCTCATGCCCGTAATACGCTTGCCGAAGTGGTGGTGGAAAGCAGAACGCAGGCATCGCCTACTGGTTTCCGGGAGCAACTTTCAGGACGGCGGCTGGAAGAGACAAGGGGGCAGTCGCTCAGCGAAGCCCTCAACAGGATCAACGGGGTAACGATGCTGCAGACCGGTACCACCGTTTCCAAACCAGTGATCCACGGCCTGCACGGCAACCGTATTCTGACGATAAACAATGGCGTGAGGCAGGAAGGGCAGCAATGGGGAAATGAACATGCGCCGGAGATTGACCCATTTATTGCCGACAAACTTACCGTCATCAAGGGAGTGGATGAAGTGCGCTATGGGTCCGATGCTATCGGCGGCGTGGTGCTTGTACAGCCCCGCGCGTTGCGCACTGAACCGGGTTACGTAGCTGAATTCAACGCCGGATATTTTACCAACAACCGGCAATATGTCGCATCCCTCCTTTGGGAGCAGCAGCCGAAGGCTGCACCCGCATTCACGTATCGTATTCATGCCACGTTGAAGAGGGCTGCCAATGCCGCCACACCCGATTACCGGCTCAACAACACTGCGCAGGCTGAAAGGAATTTTTCTGTTGCAGGTATCTGGAGACGAAAGGATTTCAATACTGAATTGTTCTATAGCTTGTTCTCCGTAAAGGCGGGCATCTTCACCGGTTCGCATATCGGTAATCTCTCCGATCTGCAACAGGCCATCGCGGCTGACAGGCCAGACCCGGTTTTTACAGGTGACGACTCCTATACGATCGGCCGGCCTTACCAGGATGTCGTGCATCAGCTTGTAAAATCAAAAACACAGCTCATACGAAACGGCCACCGATTCAACCTGCAACTGGCAGCTCAACTGAATTCCAGGAAAGAGTTTGACATCATTCGCGGTTCAAGCGACAGGCCACAGTTGAACCTTACCATTTCAACATTATCCGAAGAACTGACATGGGATCACAGGCCCCTTGGTTCCTTTAAGGGAACACTTGGCGTGACCGCTATGCAGCAGGACAATGCCTATGCCGGGCGATATTTTATTCCCAACTATCGCAGTTATTCATTCGGCGCTTTTGGTTTGGAAAAATGGACGCGGCACGCATGGGAACTGCAGGCGGGTGCGAGGATAGACCATAAAACGGTGAAGACATACCGTATGCTGGAAAACTCTGACAGTAGTTTCGCCAACAATGATTTTGACTTTACCACATTTGCGTTGTCGGGCAATGTGATCCATCATTTCTCCGAGCACCTACATTCAAACCTGATGATCGCGCTGTCCCGTCGCGCGCCGCACGTCAATGAACTTCTCAGCAATGGTATCCACCATGGAACCGCTACGTATGAGGAGGGTGATCCGGAGCTTGTTGCAGAACAGGGATTGAACCTGTCGTTTGGCCTGAACTATGAAAGCACAGTCTTTGATGCCGAGGTGGTTGTTTATTCAAACACTGTCCGTGATTTCATTTATCAGCAGCCAGTCCCCGGCGAGCCGGTACTCACCATCTCCGGCGCCTTTCCGCTGATCCGTTACATGCAAACGGATGCCCGGCTGAGCGGTGTGGATATTTCCACCACAACGCGTTTCTCATCAGCATTGGAATGGACAAACCGTGGATCGTTGCTGCGTGCGCGGAACCGGAAGCTGAAAGACTGGCTGATCTTCATGCCTTCCGATCGTTTCAGCAGCGAGCTCGTTTTCAAGCTACCAGCCAGGAAATTTCTAAAAGACGCCTATGTGTCTGCCGAAGTGCAGCATATTTTTCGCCAGTCACGTGTGCCGGATGAGACAACCGGCAAGCAGGACTATAAAGCGGCACCAGCCGCCTACACGCTGGTTGGGCTGAATGCATCAGCCGGTATCCAGGCAGGACAACGCGTCATCACCGTATCGGCAGGCGTGCGTAATCTTTTTGACATCCGTTACCGCGACTATATGAACATGTTCCGGTATTTCTCGGATGATATGGGCCGTAACATACATCTGCGTTTGCAGGTCCCTTTAAGTATTAACAAAGGCTAGAACGCTACAGATAAGAGCTACTTTTTAATCATTAAAAATTCTATTTATGAGACATGCAAGGCTTTCATGGATTGCTTTGATCGTTGCATCGGTTCTGTTTGTATCCTGTGAAAAGGACAAGGGCGAGACAAACCAGGAAGAAGTGATCACCACGATGGTGCTCCGATTTACACCTCAGGGTGGTGGTGCCGTATCTGTGTTTGAATTTGTTGATCCGGACGGTCCGGGTGGCGGTGCACCCTCCATCGACGAGATACAACTCGCCGCAAATACGCAATACAATGTTCGGATTGAGCTGCTGAATAATACCGTCAATCCTCCGGAGAATATCACGGAAGAGGTAGAGGCAGAGAGCGACGCTCACCGGTTTTATATACTTCCATCAGGAAGCAGTGGTATCACCGTGTCCAATTTGAATGCCGATGATAATGGTGTCAGCCTGGGCACAAGCAGTACATGGACTACCGGTACGGCTGCAACAGGAACAGTGCGTGTAGTTCTTCGCCACTATCCGGCTGATCCTCCCAACAAACTGGAGACTGACCCGGTGGACAGCCCCAAGTCCGGGACGGATATCGAGGTCACCTTCGACACGGCTGTCAATTGATGGCGTAAGCTGATACAGGGAAATGGCGGATATTTGGTTATGGAAATTACATTCAATACACCAGCTCTGCTGTTTCCCGCTATCAGCCTGCTGCTGTTGGCGTACACAAACAGGTACCTGGCTTTGGCCAATCTTATCCGTAAACTGCATGATGAGTATATGCGCGGTGAAAAAAATCACCTGCTGCTCAAGCAGATCAAGATACTTCGAACCAGGATCAATCTTGTGAGGCTTATGCAATCACTGGGAGTGTTCAGTTTCCTGTGTTGCGTGATCACCATGTATGGTGTGTACCAGCAATGGGCTTCACTGACGGAATATGTTTTTGCACTCAGCCTGTTAAGCTTACTTGGCTCACTGGTGATCTCGCTGGTAGAGATCTCACAAAGTACCAAAGCGCTTGAGTGGGAGCTGAGCGACATGGAAGAACTGGAGAAAACAAATATCTTCACGGACTGGTGGCGAAACCGCGATGAGAAAAAGCCTAGCGGAACCCCCGGATCTGGCGAATGAGGTATTGCCAGTTGCCTCCATCAAATACATCTTCGATGCCGTTTTCCCGAAGAAAGCGGACGGCAGCAGCGGGGTCACGACCATCTCCGCAAATGATCACCGGTTTTTTTATGCCCCTGATCCTGTCCAGTGAAACCCGCAGCCGCTCAAGCGGAATATTCTGGGATCCGGGAATACGGGCCATGTCGAATGAGTGCGGATTACGTACGTCGATCACTATGGCGCCGCGTTGAATGGCATCGCGCAGGCGATGAACACCTCTTCCAAAAAGTTGCAGTAAAAAATTCACGCGGTAATTTAGTCAGAATAGGGTTACGCCTGCTGACGCTCATCAAATAATTACTTCAATTTGATCGTCTTCCAGAATGTTTCTTTGGCAGCGGCTGCTTTTTCATCTTCAGAGTCCAGGATGATATGAACGATCAGCAGCCCACCCTTGCCTGACTTTACCGGGTATATCTCATAGGCAGACGTGTCATCATCCAATGTGAGTGTGGACCGTTTGCCCGTCAGAACCTTACCAGAGCCCAGTGTGTGCTGAACCGTTGTGATCGTTTCTTTATAGCCCGCATCCACACTTTCCTTGGTCATTTCCTCCAACATGAGGTCGACCATGTTCTCGGGATTGATATCCTTATACGACTGGATCAGGAATCCATCTCCCGTAGCGGCGAAGCATAGCAGTTGCGTGATATCGTCATCGATCTTCTCGGAGCTTACCGTATAGTTCGCAGGATATTGAAAACTGAATTTTGCATCTTCATAATGGAGGACTTCCTTCTGCTTTAGCTTCAAGGTATAGGTTTGGCCTTTAGAGTTTTTGAAGGTCTTTGTGCCGTCAAGAGCAAGGGAAACAGTATCGCCATTGATCTCAAGGATATAATTAGCGGCATTCTGGGCGCGGAGCGTCACAGATAAGAAAATAACAGCAAGTAACAGGGTAGCAGTTCGCATGTAGTTTGGTTTGCGCCAAAATACAAATTACGCAGGAACAGTTTTGTTTTTTCTTTCCCCGATCTGCTGACGCCACATGGCGTAGTATAAACCCTTTTCTTCAAGTAAACTATTATGGTCACCGGTTTCAACCACATCGCCTTTTTCCAACACATATATCCGGTCGGCGTGCATGATGGTAGATAAACGGTGAGCGATAAGTATCGTGATCTGGCTGCCTTCACGTGATATGTCGCGGATGGTATCGGTGATCTCTTCTTCGGTCAATGAATCCAGAGCAGATGTTGCTTCATCAAAAAGCAGCATCCGTGGTTTGCGCAGAAGTGCCCTGGCAATGGAGAGGCGTTGTTTTTCGCCACCGCTTAATTTCAGTCCACCCTCGCCAATCATCGTATCCAGCCCCTTCTCCGCCCTGGCCAGCAGGTTCTCGCAGGATGCTTTATGAAGTGCGTCCATTACGTCAGCTTCTGTAGCAGCCGGGTTAACGAATATCAGGTTTTCACGGATGGTGCCGCTGAACAGGTTGGTATCCTGTGTCACAAAACCGATCTGGCTCCGCAGGTCATCAAACCTGATCTCATTTTCATCGAGATTGTTATACAAAATCTTTCCTTCCTGTGGTCGATAAAGACCAACCAGCAATTTCATCAGCGTGGACTTACCCGAACCGCTGGGCCCCACAAAAGCGATCGTTTCCCCCACATTTACTTTAAAGCTGATGTTGTTGATCGCTTTCTGCGCTGCTGTCTGGTGCTGGAAGGCAACGTTGTTGAAGGATAATGTATTGATCGTGCCAAGAGGTCGCGGATGCGCAGGTTCTTTCTCCGGCGCCTTTTGCATGAGTGTATGGAAATTATTGAGCGAGGCTTCCGCTTCCCTGTATGACAACAGGATGTTGCCGATCTCCTGCAGCGGTCCGAATACAAAGAAGGAGAAGATCTGCATCGTTACCAACTGGCCACCATCCATCTTCAGATCGAATATCAGGGTCATGAGGATAAACAGGATCACCTGGCGCAATGTATTCACCAATGTGCCCTGTATAAAACTGATACTGCGGATCCGTTTCACTTTTGTCAGTTCCAGTCCCAGTATTTTATATGTATTCTTATTCAATCGTTCTACCTCTTGGGTGGTCAGGCCAAGACTTTTTACCAGTTCGATATTTCGCAGCGACTCGGTGGTTGAGCCAGCAAGCGCTGTGGTTTGGCCCACAATATTTTTCTGGATCACCTTGATCTTCTTGCTGAGGATATTGGTGATGACCGTCAGCACGATCACACCAGCAAGGTAGGCAACGGGTACGGTCCAGTGAATGAACAGGGCCGCATAAATGAAAACAAAGAGGACACCGACCAATACTCCGAACAGGATATTGATAAAGCTGATCATGAATTTTTCTACATCCGCACGCACCTTTGTCAGGATCGACAGTGTTTCACCACTTCGTTGATCTTCAAACTGCTGGTAAGGCAGTTTCATGGCATGCTGGAGCCCGTCGGTAAAAACCTTGGCACCGAATTTCTGTATCACTACCTGGAGGAAATAATCCTGGAAGTTCTTCGCGATCCGGCTGACCATAGCTACGGTGATAGAGCCAATGAGGACAAACCACACGCCCGGATTTTCCCAGGAAAATGAGTTGTAAAACTGGTCCCGGCTCATTGAACCGTTTAGATGGCTGTTGGCCAGATTGATCAGCTTGCCAAACAGGATAGGATCAAGCAGGGAGAAACCGATGTTGACCGCGGCCAGTGTAAGCACAAGTGCAACCAGCCATTTATAGGGTTTGAGGTAATGCAGTAATATCTTCATAAAAATAGGTGAGGAGGAAGCCTCCGATAGCAAATAGCGTACAAGTTCGGTAAAAATGACAACTCGGCATTCACCTAAAATGTGGGCAGCTGTCCTAACCGGCCCAGCCCTGCCGGTCGAGGCTGCGATACTGGATCGCCTCAGCGATGTGCTGGGTGAGGATATCAGCCGACCCCGAGAGATCGGCAACCGTTCTCGAAACCTTCAGGATCCGGTCATATGCCCTGGCTGACAGATTCAGTTTTTCCATGGCCGCTTTAAGTAACTGCTGGCTGGCGCCGTCAATCACACATATCTCTTTGAGCATTTTGCTGCTCATTTGCGCATTGCAATAAACACCTCCGCCTTCTTTATACCGTCCGGCCTGAATCTCACGTGCCCTGATCACACGCTCGCGGATGGAGGCTGAATTCTCCTGTTGCCGTTGCGCCGATAGTTCGCTGAAAGCAACCGGTGTCACTTCCACATGCAGGTCGATACGGTCTAACAACGGCCCCGAAATTTTGTTCAGGTATTTTTGTACAGCGCCCGGCGGGCAACTGCATTTGCGCTGAGGGTGATTGTAAAAGCCGCAAGGGCAGGGATTCATCGATGCGATAAGCATGAACGCCGCCGGGAAATCTACTGCCACCCTTGCCCTGGATATGGTGACACGACGTTCTTCCATCGGCTGGCGCATCACTTCCAGTACCGTGCGTTTGAATTCCGGCAGTTCATCAAGGAACAGTACACCATTATGAGCAAGCGAAATTTCACCAGGTTGCGGCAGACCGCCACCGCCTACCAATGCCACATCACTGATGGTGTGGTGGGGGCTCCGGAATGGGCGTCTTGATACAAGCGTGGCGTTCTCGGGAAGTTTACCGGCCACCGAATGGATCTTGGTTGTCTCAAGTGCCTCCTGCAGCGAGAGCGGGGGCAGGATCGTGGGCAATCGTTTTGCAAGCATGGTCTTACCTGCGCCGGGCGGACCAATGAGAATGGCGTTGTGTCCCCCCGCTGCAGCAATTTCCAGAGCCCGCTTGATGATCTCCTGGCCTTTGACGTCCACGAAGTCGATCTCGAATGAATATTGTGAGTTAAAGAATTCATCCCTTGTATTGACAACTGTCGGCTCGAGACCGGTTTCGTTGTTATCGAAGAAAGTGATAACATCGTTGATATGCTCCACACCAAAGACCTGCAGCGAGTTGACCATCGCCGCTTCACGCGCATTGAGTTTCGGCAGGATAAGACCTTTGAATCCTTCCTTCCTGGCCTGTATGGCAATGGGTAAGGCACCTTTGATGGGTCTTACTTCACCGTCAAGGCTAAGTTCTCCCATGATCACATACTCATGCACCGCGCCGGTTTTTTTCATCTGCTCCGATGCACCGAGTATACCAATGGCAATGGGCAGGTCGAAGGCAGTGCCGCTTTTCCGTATGTCGGCAGGAGCCATGTTGATGACAACCTTGGTACGCGGCACTTCATAGTTGTTTGTTTTAAAAACGCTTTCCACGCGTTGGAGACTTTCCTTTACGGCGCTGTCGGGCAGTCCGACGATCATGGGGTCTTTACCGGATGCGGAGATCCAGTTGGCTTCAATGGTGATGGTGATGGCTTCTACGCCATAGACCGCGGAACCAAAAGTTCGGATAAGCATGTGGGAAGGTAGACGGATATAGAAGGGCGTCAAGGATGATTTCCTCCGCTTTACCTTGTTTTTTTGCGAGTATCTCAGAGGCGTACTGAGTTCAGGAACCTTATCCTATGGAGTTTCGCTTTTTACTTCAACGTGCTGCGAATTATCCTGCACGGATTGCCCGCCGCCACTACATCTGCAGGGATATCACGGGTCACCACACTGCCCGCACCTATCACACTGCGGTCCCCGATGGTTACACCGGGGCAAATGATGGAGCCGCCGCCAATCCAAACATCTTCTCCAATCGTTACCGGTTTTCCGTATTCCAAACCATTTGCCCTTTCTGTATGATCGGTCGGATGCGTAGCCGCATATATCTGCACATTCGGGCCAATCAAGGTCCTGCTGCCAATAGTCACCGGTGTGATGTCCAGCACCACGCAATTGAAATTCATAAAAACCCGGTCACCGATTTTTATGTTGTACCCGTAATCACAGTAGAACGGAGGTTGTATCCAAAGATCAGTGCCTGCGTCTGGTATCAATCTCTTAAGGACTTCCGCCCTCAACGACGGTTCATCTTCGCGGCAATCATTCAGTTCTTTGAGTAATAGACGCGCTGCCACCCTGTCCCGCGAAAGTTCCGGATCAAGTGCATTGTACAACTCGCCCGCTATCATTTTTTCTTTCTCGGTCTTCATGGTTATCTCTTTCTTAACGATAAGTTGCCTGTCCCTGGAAAAGCAGCCCCATATCCGGATCCAGCTCTATTTTTCCTGGCTTGGCGGCCATAGGCAGAGTGAACTGTTGTTCCTGCTGTGTTACCTGCAACGTATGCTTCACGACGTTGTTGTTGGTAGTAAATGCGATATCAAGGGGAAATTGAAAAACATTATTCTGCAATTGCTTCACCGAAATGGTCATTTTACCTGAGCCATAAGCTCCTTTCACTTCTATCCGTGGTGTGCCGGGGGTATAGAGCCACTGTTTGAAAAATACAGAAAGGTCTTTACCGGACACCTGTTCGAACACTTTTTGCAGGTCTTCCGTATCAGCATTCTTGCCGGCATAAGCGGCGTAGTATGCGCTCACTGCCCTATGGAAAATCGTGTCGCCCAGTTCATGCCGAAGCATGTGCAGTATCCATCCGCCTTTCTGATAGCTGTTTGCATTCAGCAATTCCATGTAATCTGCCGCGTTATCAACAACTGTCTTATTGCTGTTCTTTGCAAATGCGAGCACCTGCCTGCGGTCTTCCTCCAGCATATACCTCGCCGTATCCTTTCCATATTTATTTTCCATGTAAAGGATGGTCATGTAGGTGGCAAAGCCTTCGCTCAACCACAGATGTGCAAAGGTCTTTTCCGTAGCCATGTTGCCAAACCATTGATGCGCGATCTCATGAGCAATGAGGCTTTCGGATTTCCTTTTGCCTGTGACCGAACTTTCCGCATAAAAAATAGTGTTGGCATTCTCCAACCCGCCAAATGTGGTCTTCGACTGCACATTCGCGAGTTTTTTATACCCATAGGGGCCAACGGTTTTTATAAAATAGGGCAGCACCTCCATCGCGAGTGCATACTCATCAAAGCCCTTGTCGCGATCTTCGGGATAAACATAACTATATACCGGTACACAAACATCCACCGTGCCTGCAAGACTTGTGGCAAACTCCGCGGCACCGATGACCATGACCTTAGTTGCTATCGGAACATCTTCCCGCCAGTGTGTGACCTTAATATCATTATTCAGCGCAGTCTCTTCCACTTTGATGCCATTGGATACGACACTATAGTGGGCAGGGGCTGTAACAATAAACTCAGTTGAGGCCTTATCCCCCGGGTGGTCCATGCAGGGCAGCCAGTTGTGCCCGCGATTGGGCCAGTTGTCGGCAAAAAAACTTCGACGGCCATATTTTGTTTTGGAGATGATCAGTCCATCTTTTGGTATGCCTGCATAATCAATGCGGATCACAAATGTATCACCGACCTGGCTGCGGCTGCGGAGCCAGACCTGTAGTTTTTCTTTCTCCTGCCGGAAACGAAGTGGCATGTTATTGTTGTTCGTTTGCGTTGCGGCAGATACGCCCATGCCTTTTTTACCATCCGGACCGGTCAGGTCGAAATCTATGCTGGTGCTTTCTGTTTTTGTAACAAGGCGTATCTCTGCCTGCCCGCGAATGCTGTCGGTCTTATCACTCAGCGTGATGTGGAAGCGATAGTGCAGCACATCGACAGGGGATTGAGCGACGGCGTTATTGAGGGTAAGGATGATGAGAAAGAGAAAGAAAGGTTTCATAAAAGCAATAATTCAAAAGTCAGAAGTTAAAACTCAAAACTCAAAGGTTAAACCGCATCCCGGCATCCTGATTTCAGGGCCCTTCGGTACGCCCATTCGCTGCGCTCATGTGCTACTCAGGGACCTGGGCGTACTGTTCAATTAAAAATTCAAAATGAAAAATTAAAAAACTAATGGCAACCCACTCTCGCTCTCTTTCTCGGTCTCTGGAAGCCCGCATCCAGTATCCAGTATCCAGCATCCAGCATCCTGATTTCAGCGCCCTTCGGTACGCCCATTCGCTGCGCTCATGTGCTACTCAGGGA
>JAEZAM010000129.1 GCA_023430465.1 Bacteroidota bacterium
ACCTCAACCTCAGCCTCAACCTTAACCTCAACCTCAACCTCAGCCTCACTTCCGAAGGAAATCCTCATAAAACACCTGCATCAATGCCTTCCCGGCGTCTACCCTTCTTTCCCCGCCCGGCTGCGGATCGCCGATGAGCCGCTTGCCAACATTGTCAAACACAGACGTTCCGCTACTATCCACGTATCCAAACCCATTGTTGAACGTAAAAAACGCCCAGGGCCTTACCTCCGGGTCAAGCGCATCCTTGCTATAGGGGAAATCGCCATTCTTCCAGCCCGCCTGCCCCATCAGGGTGATCGGGATGTCCAGTTGCGACATTATCTTGTCCACCATTAAAGAATCCTGTGTCAATGCCCCGCCCAGCCACAGCATCGGGATCCGGAATTCATCCACCTTGTTACCGGTCTCGGGTAACGGATGTCCATGATCTCCGGTGATCACCACCAGCGTGTTCTTCCACCAATCCTGCTTTTTGCAGTTTGCTATAAAATCCGCCACACTCTGATCTGCATAATGCAGCGAGTTCAGAAATTGCGCGGTATTGTCCTTGCCCTTTATTACAACTGGCACAGGCGTTTCGAAGGGTTCATGACTGCTGAGCGTTAGCCAGGTTGCGAAGAAAGGCTGCTTTGTTTTATTAAGATCATTCAACACCCGTGTGGCGACGATACCGTCATGTGCGCCCCACTTTGAATTCATATCGCCTGCGGCGAAATCATCCCGACCGATGATCGGGTTGAAGCCTCCGTGAAGGAGATAGGATTTGATATTGGCAAATTCCGGCTCGCCACCATAGAAAAATGGCGTGCTGTATCCATGACCCGCAAATGTTTGCGAGAGTACATTCAGTTTGACTGATTTGTTCGGGGAATGGATGATGGTCGTATTCGGCATGGCAGGATAACCGCTTAGGATTGCCGGGATGCCTTTGTTTGTCCGGTCACCGCTCGCATACATATGGGTAAAATAAATGCCTTCGCGGAGGAGCTTATTGAAACCGGGCGTCACTTCTTTTCCATCCACCACCAGGTCAACCGCTTTCTGCGTAAAGCTTTCCCAGATGATGAGGATCACGTTGGTTGGTGCAGCAGTGTCAAACCGGACATAGAACGGGTTCTCACCTGATCTGCGAAACAGGCTGTCTGCCTGCTGCTGTGCCACTGCCAGGTTGTTGTATTTATATGGGTTGGTGCGTGGATTGCCTTTGCTGAACAGGCTATGAATGAAATTCCAGGACGCATTGATAGCGGCATGGTTGGCGAAATTGTTTGTTGAAAAATAAACGCTGCTCTGGTTCAGCGGTGCCAGTTGCAATCCGCCACGGATGGGGATGATCATGCTGCCGGCAAGTACGAGCAGCACGATGGCCGTCACGATACGACCCCTGTTTTGCTCCCTGAAAAATATCCGCCGCAGGTACACGCGCGAGAGAAAGAAGAGGCCGATGCTGACCGCAATGAAGACAATACCGATGAGCACAAGGGGCAGGTGGCTGATGCTGGCAAAGGCCTCGCGGGGTGTCCCGAGAAACTTCAACGGTGTAGAATCGATGCGGAATCCCCAGGCTTTATAAATTTCGAGGTCGGCAAGTGCGACCGTTGCGATTATCAGCAGGACGAGGAAAGTGTACCATTTGTAAAGGAGCTGTTTACGGAACAATGGTATAGCGAGTGCAAGCAGCGCGAACAATATAACGGGGATGGTGACATAGGCTGCAACCGAGAGGTCCATGCGGAGGCCGTAAAAAAAGCTGCCGGCAATGTCCCTTGAACCAAGTGCCGAAGTTTTGGAATAATGATAGAGCAGGAATACGGCACGCAGCAGGTCGAACAGGAGGACCCACCCAAGCAGGTAGAGAAAGATGAACTTCAGTTTCGATGCCATGATAGCGGCGTTTGTAAAAACCAAAGCCATCCCGGACGGAATGGCTTTGAAATATGTTCAGTAAGCGGGATCAACTGATCTTTTCCACCTGCATGTAGTTGAGTTCAACGGGCGTAGACCGACCGAAGATCTTCACGGTTACTTTCAATTTTTTCTTTTCGTCGTTTACTTCTTCGATCACACCATTGAAATCATTAAAGGCGCCTTCGATGATTTTGATGGTTTCTCCGACGATGAATGGTTCTACCATGCTCACGCCACCAGCTTCGGCCATTTCATCCATTTTGCCGAGCATTTTATTGACTTCAGCCTTGCGGAGTGCGATGGGATTTTCTTTACCGAGAAAATGAATAACGCTGTTGGTGTTCTTGATAGTATCACGAAGATCGTCGCCCAATTTGCCGTCGATCACTTCAATCATGACGTAGCCCGGGTAATAGTTACGTTCGCGCATCACTTTTTTACCGTTCTGCACTTTGTACACTTTTTCAACGGGAAGGAACACCTGCTTGACCACTTCGCTCCAGCCGCCGCGTGAAATTTCCTTATCCAGGTATTCTTTCACCTTGCGCTCTTTACCGCTCACCACACGCAGCACGAACCATTTGGTTTCCTGCTGTTGTGCATTCTCAGCGTTGATGGTTGTAGCTTCCATTATGAAAACATTTGATTGTAAAGGAACTTGAGGGCGCCGCCGGCGGCGAAATCCATGAGTGAAACCAGGGCGGTGATAACGAGCGTAGATACCAGTACAATCATGGTGGATTGCTGTAACTGCGTCCAGTTTGGCCAGGTCACTTTCTCAGTCAGTTCCTTGTAGGATTCTCTGAAATAAGTAGAGATCTTGTTCATGATAAAAAAATTGCGGAAGGATAAGAAGCCTTCTTTTCCATTCCATTGTTCGCACGGGCACTAGGATTCGAACCCAGATCAAAGGTTTTGGAGACCCGTATGCTACCGTTGCACCATGCCCGTGTTTTGGACCGTATCCCGCCGTGGCGGGACCATGCCCGTATTTCAATAAGAGCTTCCTTTTTAAAAAGCCCTATTTACTTTCTTTTTTGGACCGTATCCCGCCGTGGCGGGACCATGCCCGTGTTTTGGACCGTATCCCGCCGTAGCGGCACTATGTCCTTATAAGCTAAAAGCTATCCTCCTCCCTGAGGCGGACAGCTTTTAGCACTTATGTCGCAAAGATATAAATCTTTTGCAAAACTCCGACTCGCCTGAGCGGGGCGGGGTTATTTGATGATCTCGGTAACCTGTCCTGCACCTACTGTACGTCCACCTTCGCGGATAGCGAATTTCAGACCTTTCTCCATCGCGATTGGCTGGATAAGTTTTACAGTGAGTGAAGTGTTATCACCAGGCATAACCATTTCAGTACCAGCGTTCAGTTCTACTTCACCGGTAACGTCTGTTGTACGGAAGTAGAATTGAGGACGATATTTCTGGAAGAATGGTGTGTGACGTCCACCTTCATCTTTGCTCAGTACGTATACTTCGCATTTGAATTCGGTGTGCGGAGTGATAGATCCTGGCTTACAGATAACCATACCGCGGCGGATTTGTGTTTTTTCAACACCACGGAGGAGCAGACCTGCGTTATCACCAGCTTCACCTTCGTCAAGAAGCTTGCGGAACATTTCAACACCGGTACATACAGAGTTGAGCGGAGTGTCGATGAGACCAACGATCTCAACGGGCTCACCAACCTTGATACGACCTCTTTCGATACGGCCAGTAGCTACTGTACCGCGACCTGTGATAGAGAATACGTCTTCCACAGACATCAGGAACGGAAGATCAACCGGGCGTGGAGGAAGCGGGATGTAAGCATCCACAGCGTCCATCAGTTCAGTGATCGCACCAACCCATTTTTCTTCGCCAGCGAGGGCGCCGGTTGCAGAACCTTTGATGATTGGCGTGTTGTCACCGTCAAAACCACGTTTTGTCAGCTCATCACGGATTTCCATTTCAACGAGGTCAAGCAGTTCAGGATCATCAACAAGGTCAACCTTGTTCATGAACACAACTATTTTAGGTACACCTACCTGGCGGGCAAGCAGGATGTGTTCTTTTGTTTGTGGCATTGGACCATCGGTAGCAGCAACCACGAGGATCGCTCCGTCCATTTGTGCAGCACCAGTGATCATGTTTTTCACGTAGTCAGCGTGACCAGGACAGTCAACGTGCGCATAGTGACGTGAATCGGTCTGGTACTCAACGTGAGCCGTATTGATCGTAATACCCCTTTCTTTTTCTTCAGGAGCTCCATCAATTTCATCATATTTCTTTGCTGTCGCCAGGCCCTTTTTAGAAAGGATTTCTGTGATAGCGGCTGTCAACGTGGTCTTACCATGGTCAACGTGACCAATCGTACCAATGTTTACGTGGGGTTTGTCCCTCTTAAAGGTCTCTTTTGACATTGTTATGTGTTTTTAAAGTTGTATATCCTTATTCAAATTACCGGGGAGTGCAAGTTAATGAACCAACCGGATTTTCAAGCTGCGAGCGGCCACATCTGAGCCGTTAGTGAGAATCGAATCACCGACCCGAGAGCCGTTAGTGAGAATCGAACTCACGACCTCTTCCCTACCAAGGAAGTGCTCTACCACTGAGCTACAACGGCATGATGCTCTACCTTCACGCGTCAGCGGCAATGGCGCCTCTCACGACCTTCCCGCCACGGCGGGATGCTCTACCACTGAGCTACAACGGCCTAATGCTCTACCACTGAGCTACAACGGCAGCTTCCTGTGAGCGGGAGACCGGGCTCGAACCGGCCACCTATAGCTTGGAAGGCTATCGCTCTACCAAATGAGCTACTCCCGCAACAAAGAACTAAAAAAATGAAGGGCTGACCATGATACATAGTCAGCTCCCGCATCTGAGGTGGGCAGAGAAGGATTCGAACCTCCGTACTCGTGAGAGAACAGATTTACAGTCTGTCGCCTTTAGCCACTCGGCCATCTGCCCTTACCTTCATCAACCTGCATTTCCCTCGCGGAAAACCGGCTATTATGAGCCGAAGAAGGGAGTCGAACCCCCGACCTACTGATTACAAATCAGTTGCTCTACCAACTGAGCTACTTCGGCATTTAAGTTATTCCTTTACAGGCTGCAAGCCGTAAAGAACAAAACAAAGATCTACCCCTTCATTTTTGGGAAGGCAAAGGTAAGGGAAAATGAGAATTGCAAAAATTTTGACAAAGGAATTTTTTATTTGTTCTTACAACCTTAGTCGCTCTACTCCAACAGCTTGCCCCATTTCCCCGCAAACCCGCAACCAAAAGGCACTCTGAAAGTCATCAACCCCCGATCATCCCATTCCGCTGATCCACCATATCTCAAAAAAAAGACCCCCTCGCCGAAGCGAAGGGGTCTGGAATGTTTTTTCAGGCAGCCTGTTTTTCTTTTTTTCGTTTGACCTGGTTCACGATAGAATCAAATGCGCTATCGAATGATTCTTCAAATGATTTACTGGTTGATTTGACAAAAAACTCATGTCGGGGCACATGAATCCTGATCTCGGCGATCTTGTCTTTGATGTTATGAACAACATTGTCTAGTTTAAGAAAGACATTCACTTTGATGATGCGGTCGTGAAAGGTTTCGAGCTTGGCGAGCTTGCGATTGATGTACTCGAGAAGGCGGGCATCCGCATCAAAACGAACTGTTTGAATGTTAACGTTCATAGTTGTCACGTTTTAATAGAGTGAACAATAATTAAAAGAACTTTTTCAGTTTGCAGATCCTTGAACCTGCTCACTCAATTTACATCAAATTCCGGCTCAGGTCAACCAAAATCAACTTAAAATTTATTGCGCAAGCGGGAAAAAATTCATCCCTTGGGATGGGCCTTGCGATGGATATCCCGCAGCTTATCGATCGTATTATGGGTATACACCTGCGTTGCCGCCAGGCTGCTATGGCCCAGCAGTTCCTTTACCGCATTCAGATCTGCGCCATTATTCATCAGGTGCGTGGCAAACGTGTGACGCAAAACGTGCGGGCTCTTCTTTTCCAGTGTTCCAGCCGCGGCCAGGCTGGCCTTTACCAGCAGGTAAGCATATTTCGGGTACATCTTCCGGCCTTTTTCGGTCACCAGCAGCACGTCGTCTGTTTCACCAAATTCCTTTTTCTTCATTTCCCTGTATTCCCGGATCATTGCGAGGGTTTCTTTGCTTACCGGGATGCTTCGTTCCTTATTCCCTTTTCCCAGCACTTTGATCTGACCCCGACCCGCGTCCACCTGCTGCTCCTTCAATCCAATAAGCTCGCTCAGTCGCATGCCGGTATTATAAAACAGGGCTACAAGCATCCGCGCGTTCAGGCTTTTCCAGTTCTCTGTTGCCACTGCCAGCCCCTCCACCATGTCTGCAGTTTCCGCTTCCTTTACAAATACTGGGAGCCGACGCCCGGCTTTTGGCGTGACCAGTTTGGCCGTTGGCAGCACTTTCACCTCACCCTTGCGCAGCAGGAACGTAAAAAAAGAACGAAGACTGGAGAGTTTTCGGCTGATAGTCCGGGGCGTGAGTTTCTGCTCGTGCAGATGGACCAGCCAGCTCCGAAGCATGGAATGGGTGATCTCCGCCGGGCCATGATCCCCATAAGCCTGAACAAACCACGACTGGAAATCAGCCAGGTCGCCCTCGTACGCGGTTAGCGTGTGGCGGGAATAGCGTTTCTCGTATTTGAGGAATTCGAAAAAAGAATGGGTATGTGCCTCGAGACGGGTAGTCATTGGATCAAAGCTACGAAAAGCGGGGTGCCAGGGGAAATGACAAAAAGCTGCAGGGATACCTGCAGCTTCGAATATATTGTGATCATCAGCGATTAAGCGTCGATCTTTCCGCTTGCTATGTTCTGCTTGTAGATCGCTTTCAACACCTCACCACGACGCTTTACAGAAGGCTTGGTGAAGCTCTGACGCTCACGGAGTTGCAGAAGAACTTTTGATTTTTCAAATTTCTTCTTGTACTTCTTCAGCGCCTTGTCGATGTTTTCGCAATCTTTTGAATCAATAATAAGCATAATAAATACCTCCCTTGGTATGTTTTTAAGTCCGGATTTTTACCGGGATGCAAAGATAGGCAATCAGCACGTTCCGGTAAAATATAACCGCTGATAAATTTTTGTCAAGGGCTCATTTTGCCCTGATAATGGTAATTTGCGCTCATGTTTACCGGTATTATCGAATCCTCCGGCACCGTACTGGAAATTATTCATTCTGGTACAAACCGGAGTTTTGTCCTGCGTTCGCCCCTTTCGGCAGGTTTTCGTCCCGATCAAAGCGTCAGCCACAACGGTGTTTGCCTTACCGTTGAATCCATTGAGGCAGACACTCACCGCGTTACCGCCATCGAGGAAACCCTGCTCAAGACTACATTGGGCGACTGGAAACAGGGCCAGGTAATCAATCTGGAGCGCTGCCTGCAGGTCGGCGCCCGGCTGGACGGCCATTTTGTACAAGGGCATGTTGACTGCACCGGGACCGTTGAAGATATCATGCTCAAAGAAGGCAGCCGCGAGATCAACATCCGATTTCCGGAACAATTTGCAGCCCTGATGATCGAAAAAGGGTCGATCAGCGTGGATGGCATTAGCCTCACTGCATTTAACGTAACCAACGATCGGTTCACCGTGGCCATCATACCTTACACACTGGAACATACCAACCTGGGCAAGCTGCAAACCGGCCAGCGGGTAAATCTTGAGTTCGATCTCATTGGAAAATACATCAACCGAATGTCTGCGGTGAACATTACCGTTCCCTCAATGCCCTAATCACCATCATGGATCTGACACCAAAGGAACAAATCACCTGCCCTATTTGCAATCATCCCTCGTTTCAGGTTGTCTACAAACTTGAACCCTGGCAGGTGGTAAAATGCGAAGCCTGTGCATTTGCCTATATTAATCCGAGACTTACCCGCAGCGAGCTGCATCAGCTTTATACCAACAACTATTTCAACAACAGCCAGGTTGGTTATATGCATTACACTGAAAACAGTGAACTGCGAAAGCTGAACTTTTCCCGGTGGCTGCGGGATGCTGCCCCCTTCTATCCCACCGCGCTGAGATCAGCACTGGATATTGGCTGCGCTGCCGGCTACTGCCTGGACCTTTTCCGCGAGCATGGCTGGCAAGCGTCCGGTGTGGAACTCGATAGGCAGTACGCCACCGAACTCAGGCAGCGTGGATACCAGGTCTATGATCAGCCGTTCCTCGACATCAATTTCACAACCACCTTTCAACTGATCACCCTTTTCGACGTGGTAGAGCACCTCACCGATCTTCACTCACATTTCGCCCGGTTCAACCAGGTGCTGGACAAGGACGGTATCATTGTTTTCATAACCCCTGACTACAACAGTACACAGCGCCGCCTGCTTGGCAAAAAATGGTTCCAGTTCAAGCCGGCAGAACATATCAACTATTTCACCCTACGTGATCTCCGTACACTCGCCAATGCAAATGGGTTTGATATTGTCCATCATGAAAAGGCCGGACAGTACAGCGACCTTGAATTCCTGGAAGACCGTTTGAAAAAATATCGTTTTGGTTTCGCCCGTCCCCTTCTGCGCGCTTTCATGAAGCTAACGGGTAAAGCAGGCAAGCCCGTGTATGTGGATACTGCCAGCCTGTATGTGATCATGAAGAAACGCGACGGCGCTGCCAGATCGCTCCAACAGCCATTGTAACAATGATCGGTAACAGAGCGAGGAAAAAACGGTTGTGATAGTCGTCACACTGCACCGCTATTGCCAGCGCGAACAGAAGAATGGAGCTCCACATAAACAGCCGGATCCCGCGCGGGAAAACCCAACGCTGTTTCCTGAATCCTGAAATGATGGCGAGGTACATCAGCAACAGGTATGCGCCGATGAACAGGTTCGTGGTGGTTGCATAGTAGGGCCGGATCATTCCGAAGAAGTACCGCAGGCGTGTAAGGGCCAGTTCCGCAAAGTGCGGGAAGTTATGCGTGATATAATAAAAAAGTTGGTAGAACGGGTTCCGGCTTTCGGTTACATCAGGCTGGTAAGTGATCACCGGCGGCGTCATGTCACAGATAATATTTTCTTCCATGACGGCCCGGTGCATGCTCCAGTCCGGCGTGGTTGTGAAGACCACCTGGATGATCCACGCTCCCGCCGCAAATGCCACCAATGTAAACCCCCACAGCAAGATGCGTTGCCGACGGGTCATGAGTGTGAAGAAAAACAGCAATACGGGCAGTGCAAATAAAATTCCCAGGGGCCTTGTGATCATCAAAGCGAGTACCAGCAGCAGGCTGCCGGCGACTGCTTTCAAGTTAAATTTCTTTACACGCAAGAGATGAGCGAACAGGAAAAGCAGCAGGCTATAAAAAAGACATTCGGTATATAGAAACAATGACCATTGCTGGTATGGCCAGAAGCCCATGAGCAGGAAAACGATCGCCAGTGCAGGAAATGCCGATTGAAAATGAATCTTCAGTGCGCGATAAAATACAAGATAGGCGCTGGCGTTGATCAGCATGATCATGAGAACAGCACCATACAGTCCTGTGCCAATGAGTTTATTGAGGGCAATGATGGCGATCGTTCCCAGGTAAAAAAGGTAACGGGCCTGTGAAAAAGATTGCTCTCGAATCAGGTGATCCGCTTCACGAATGTATTTTACCGATTCAAGATTGAACCCAACACCGAATTTCAAATAAAGCAGAAACGTCGCGATCACCCAGGCAATGATGATCCATAATCGGTCGTACCGTGCGAGCATCGCTTTGATATTGTTGAGGGTGGAAGGCATATATTGTGTGATGTCCTCGCAAGGCATCAATAATTGAAAATAAGGTTTTGTCACATAAATTGCACTATACCTACACATGATGATTAGGGAAAAAGATTTTATTCCATCACTTACCGGCATACGTGCAATCTGCGCGTATTTTATTTTCTTTAAACATCTTAATCCATTTTCGCCTATCGATAGTCCAGACGGGTTTTTGTTTGTGAATCAGTTCTATACGTTCCTCACCTTTTTCTTTGTACTTAGTGGCTTCATTATTTGTCACAAATTCTATGAAATAAGTTCACTTCGCAGGAAGCAACTGTACAATTATTTCGTGAATCGGGTTTCAAGAGTGTTTCCTGTACTCTTTATTCTGACTACAATAACCTTTGCATTTCTTTTCCTGGAACGCTCAGAATCTACGAGGGAACTCATCAAAACATATTTCCTCAACATCACTCTGTTGAAAGGGTTTTCCTCTACATGGTATCTGACCGGTATCGGTCCGGGCTGGAGCCTAAGCGTTGAAGAACTATTCTATTTCCTTTCGCCGTTCTTCTTCATGATCATCCGGCGCAAGTCTGCCTTGCTGAAAATACTACTCGGGGTTTATGCAGCCGGGGCTTTACTGACCCTTGTATTCTCGCAAATTAACTTCGAAGGTTTTTTCAGCAACTTTCCCTTTACATTTTACTTTACCTTTTTTGGGCGGGTATTCGAATTTGTGTGTGGTATGTACCTTGCCATGGTTGTGAAAGGGATTTACAAAAGCCCGATTCTTGAAAAGATTGGACGGGGTGCAACAAACACGGGTCTTTTCATCATTGCGGGTTGTCTGGTATTGCTGTACGGGATTGCACAGTGGCTAAATATCATGCAGGCTTATGAACATTGGTCGGGTCTGATCGTCAACAATATTTTGATGCCAATAGGAATTACGATATTTTTCTATGGCCTGATTTATCACAGATCGATAACACAGCGATTTTTGGGATCCCGACCGATTGTTGCCGTTGGTAATTCTACTTATTCCTTCTATCTCCTGCATACCAGTTTTGCGTTAAGCCTGACGCAAAAATATATCACGGATAATATCTTCCTCATCCTGATCCTGATGATCGGTTATGCCCTGGGTTTTTATTTCACAGTAGAACAGCCGCTGGCGAAACTATTACGGAGAAAATTTATCAGGAAATGATCATATCTGCTTTCCCTTCATGGCTGTGGAAATAGCCTGGTCCATAAGACGTTCAGCATAAGGCCTTGACAATTCATTCAGCGCCTCGATGTCCGCCTGTATCCTGTCCTTCTCCTCGGTTTTCATTGTCCCCTGCAACTTGCTGATAGCCGCTCTTGTCTGATCGATCTCTTCAGCCGTCAGCCACTCAGCATTTTTCTCCAGGAAGGCTGTCGTTGTCGATATCAACTGATCCGCTTCCGTCCTTGCTTCAATAAGCGCCCTTACCCGGATATCATCTTTTGCATGTGTAACGGAATCGAGCAGCATTTTTTCTACCTCCGCATCCGTCAATCCATATTGCGGTTTTACCTCTATCACCTGTTCCACCCCGCTCCGCAATTCTTTTGCGCGCACCACCAGGATACCATCTGCATTGATCAGGAAACTGATCTCCACTTTTGGCAATCCCGCCGGCATCCCGGGTATACCGGTGAGGCTGAACTCCGCCAGCTTACGGTTGTCCTGCACAAGATCCCTTTCGCCCTGGTAAATGCTGATCCGCATTCCTGACTGGCCATCCTTCTGCGTGGTGTACTGCCGCGATGCGCGGGAGGGTATTTTTGAATTCCGGGGTATTAGCACATCCATCAATCCCCCCATTGTTTCAATGCCTAACGAGAGCGGCGTTATATCGAGTAAAAGCAGGTCCTTGTTATTTCCCGCCAGGATATCCGCCTGTACCGCTGCACCAAGAGCCACCACTTCATCCGGATTGATGGTATCATTGAGCGTTTTGCCAAACAATTTCGCGACCGACTCGCGCACCACCGGTACGCGCGTAGAACCGCCTACCATCACCACTTCATCTATGTCAGCCACCGTCAATCCCGCATCCGCCATTGCGTTTCGGCAACGCGTGAGGGTTTTCTCCACCAGGGGTAAAGCAAGCTCATCGAACTGGATGCGTGTAATCGACCAGGTATGATCACCCACTATGGCTGAGAAATTATCTGAGTGACTCAGCGTCTTTTTTGCCTCTTCGGCGGTGAGTCTTAGTTGCTGTGACAGAGCTTTGTCGGCCGTAAGAGCTGCCTCGTCTATGGATGATGCCTGCATCCAGTGCCTCACGATCGCCCTGTCAAAATCATCACCACCCAGGAACGTATCTCCATTGGTGGAAAGCACCTCGTATACACCACCTGCAATACGGAGAATGGAAATATCAAACGTGCCGCCGCCGAGATCATATACTGCCACCGTCTTAGACTGCTCCCGGTCCAGCCCAAGCCCATAAGCAAGGCTTGCTGCTGTAGGTTCATTCACAATGCGGAGCACATCCAGTCCGGCCAGTTTGCCGGCATCCCTCGTTGCCTGCCGCTGCGCATCATTGAAATAGGCGGGTACCGTAATCACTGCTTTGTTCACCGGTGTCTTCAAAATATGTTCAGCCCTTTGCTTCAGTTCTTTCAATATCAGGGAGGACAGCTCGATAGGCGAATAGAACTTATCTCCCACCTGTATCTTCACAAGGCTTTCGGTATTGTCATCGATCACCTTGTAGGAAAAAAAGGATTGTTGCTCCCGCACATCATTGTAAGATTTTCCCATCAACCGCTTCACTGAAAAAATGGTCTTATCCGGTGCATTTACAAGCTGTTCACGGGCAGCATCGCCCACCAATACCTCGCCGGCAGGACCAAAATGTAGTATGGATGGAACAAGTGCATTGCCGTCAAATTCTTTCAATACCACGGGTTGCCTTGTCTCGGGATGAATGATGGCTACAAGACTGTTCGTTGTTCCAAGGTCGATACCCACGATCATCTCCTGCTGCTGCAGGCTGCCGGTTGCTATATTGATGCTGATTTTTGCCATGGCGGCAAAGTTAGCTTAGATTTTCACGCAAAGCCGCAAAGACAGCAAAGGCGCAAAGTGAACCAGATATTCTGTATTCACTTTGCGCCCTGGGCTGTTTTCGTGTGTTCGTCTCCGAGGAACAGTGCAGAGAACACTATACACTTATCGCATCAGGTACATTTTACCATATCCCTTATTGAAGAACTGGTCTGTATTATCGCCCTGCGCCTTATACTTTTCCAGCGTCTTTCCATTCAGGTTGGTGATCACGCGGTAGAGATAGATACCGTTAGCCAGTTTTTGCCCGTACTGATCCGTACCATCCCATTTATACTCGGTGATGTTACGTCCGATATGCAACGGCCCCAACTCGCTTGTGGTGATCTCGCGGACGATCTTGCCGGTTACAGTCAGGATCTGGATCCGAAGACTTTGCGGCACCTCACTACCCGTGATCGTAAAGACAAACGCGGTTGATGTCGTGAACGGATTCGGATAGTTCAGCATATTCGAGATCATCGGTTTATTGATGACCTGGAAAGAAACGCGGTACTTCACGGCTCCGGCGCTGTTCTCACTCCTGTCTTTACCGGTCACCTGCAATTCGTATTCGCCATCCTGGGGGAAATAAGGCGAGAAGTTCACGCTGGCCGTATTGTCCGTATTCGGCGCCTGGCCTGCAGGAATAAACTGCAGGGTGTCACTGTTATTATCAAAATGGAACCGGCGCACACTGTTATCCGGGTACTTTACCTGGAGCGAGAACAGGCTCGTATCATTCAGCATCATCCATTTCGCCTCATCTTTCAACTTGATGAGGATATCCGGCTTGGATGAAATGATGTCCCTGTTCAAAATATGCACTCCGTCGAAGGTTACATCCAGTAACGGGTTCAGGCTGTCGGGTCTTACATACAGATTTCTGAAACCAAAGTTGTTAAAGAGGTATTCTTCGGGTTGATCGTTATCAGGATTGAAGTTTACGAACAGCGTGTTATGGCCGGAAAGACTCCTTGTGTCCACCGGAACATTGATCTTGATGGTGTCCCCTGGCTGAAGATCTTTCTGCCTTGGGACAGGAATGATGTTCTCGATATTGTTCCTGTCTGTAATAGCCAGCTTCACCTTGATGCTGTCGAACTTATAATTACTGATATTCTTGAAGGCAATTCCAAAATTGAATGGCTCACCAACTTCCACGGTATCCCTGGTTGTAAAGTACAGGTTAGGTGCCACTGCTCCTTCCGGTACCGGATCATAGGTCACCATCCAGTATCTCAACTGGTAAGGTGTGTAGTGGGTGGAATCCACGTTTCGCATTTTCAGCACCAGGCTGTGATACTGCTGGGCATTGATAGAGGAAATATCATGATCCTGCTGCGCGAAGCTGAGGTTTGGCATCACCAGTTCCTCGGCGCCCTCCGCATTGATACCATAGATGTCCACATTTGGTATATCGCCATCCGTCGGATCGATCTTTTTGCCCCGCCAATGCAGTTGATACCAGGCTTTCGCCTTGCCGATTACCGGTGAGGTGATAAGGCCAACAGAGTCGGGGGAAACGCAGTCTACGGACAAATGAATCGGATCGAGATAACACTGACTATAGATGTATTGAGGGGCATGCGTGTCAGCATCATTCTTCTTATATACGAAATTGAACACCCGTGGACGGTCAATTGAATCGATCTTTGCAAATCCCTGGGTTTTTAATTCAGAATACATACTATTTCCCACACCATAGGTCAACTCGTCATCTTTCCACCTCGGAGCATACTGGTTTACGGCGTTGTTCAACATCAGGAATCTTACCACTACATAGTCACCATCCGGCACTACATTCCGGAGGAAATTTTTCATGTTGTTTCTTCCCGCTTCATTATTTGAAAATTCAAAGTTCCAAATACGCGACGCAAAACAACCGGGGTAATTACTATTGTATAAACCTCCCCCACCTACAACCTGGTTTTTCCACGGTTGGAAAGTTTTCTTATCGAACACGTTTACTATAAACCCGAAATTACAAGCACTCCGGATGTAGGAAGAATCGTTCACGTTTACCACGATCTCAGACTCCTGGGTGATCGCACTTGCCCAAACACCATTTTTGACAAAGAGGTTGTTCGTGATCGGTTTAAAATGCCATTCCCGGTCTTCTTTCAATTCGATCCTGTCGCCTGTCGATTGCAGATGCTGGTAATAGTGTGCTTGTGAAAAGCCCGCATGACCATTGGCAATGTACTGGAACGAATAAGAGTTCCAACGCGGCTCACCCGTGGTAACCGCCGGTGCCACACGCCAGTAGTAAACCATACTATCCTGCAATGTAGCGCCATGCGTAAACTCGATGACACCACCATTGGTAGTAACTGATCGCGAAACCTTCACAGGAGAGTTGAACAATTCCGTTGTATCCATCTCCATCAGATACTGCCGCACCTGTGCAAACGGATCTGCGGAAGATGCTACCAGTTTTACATTCGGGTCATTCACGATCGAATAGTTATAAGGATATACCGGCTTTGCATCGTTGTCAATAACATAGATATCCTTTGTCACTGTATTATTCGTCTCATATAACTCATCAATCGTATTGTCCGCATCGAGGGTAATCGTGATCTTGTTCAGCCCTTTATCTCTCGACGCCACCAGAGGCAACACGTAAGTCAGCGAATCTTCAAATTTTGTAAAACGGATCGTATCCCGGCGGATCACTTCTGTCACCAGGCTGGGGTAAGTCCTTTTCATTTCTACCACGATATCCTTGTTCAGCGACTTGCCAATGTTATTGAACCTGGCGGTCACTTTGAAGTCGGTTGCAGATACGGTGATGATGGCGGGTGATACCTTTACCATTGGCTCCTCGATCACATAATCTGGCTTCTCAAAATGATGCAGCTTGAGTGCAGGATCACCATGCAAGGTAAACTGCTCGCACTGGAACCGGGCGTAGAAATCGTTCTCTGTTGTCAGTCCGAAAACCTTCCGGATAGATTCATCCATGATCTCCCCCAGCGTCGCACCATAATGGGTAGTTGACGCAGCGCGATAGGTACGCGTATTGTAAATATCAAGATAGTGGATGATACCAAGGTGGGTACTGGCCATGAACGCAACTGAACCACGTTCAGGGGCAAGCACATATTTCTCCGAAAGCGTTTCCTTGATGCTCAGGCGGGCGCTGTTGAAGCCATAGAAGCTACCGGCGTTACATCCCATCACGATGAAGACGGGGTATTTACCGGCGTTGTTATAGTTCTGCGGATCGTCCAGGTTGAACTCGAGGGAACTGGAAGATGAGTGTCCGAAATAGGTCAGGATGCCAATACCTGCATTGAACAGGTTGGCAAGTCGAGCACTGCTCACCTGTTGTACCGCATCAGCGGAGTTCTTGGTGAAAGTGTGCACTTTACCGGCGTAAAAAGTATCCTCGATGATGCGGCGGTGTCCTTCAAGGGCATTGTACAACAGGTTGCTCGTGTTGTTGTCTCCCGCACCCACCACATGTACAATATTTTTCATCCAGGCCTTTTCTTCAATGGCCGGTGAGCTGACTGTCTGCGCCTGCTCGTACTGTTTTACTTTATTGAGGTAAACGGTGATCTCATTCTTGTTGATAGCAGACACACGGCCGATCGGGGTAAGCGGCACTGAACTGCTGCCGGCTGCACTCAGGAGATTATCAGATGCGGGGTAGCCAAACGTTGGAACAAGCTGCAGCTTTGCCATGTCCGCAAATCCTTCGTAGGTGCGGAACAACGGGTACTGTACACCTTTACCGATCAACAGAACCGTCTTTGGTTGTGCGGTGTAATTCGCTCTTGCCCAACGCAAGAAATTGCGGATGGACAAGGGGTGCATGTTGATACCAAACCCGAACTGGTCGACCAGTTCATCGATGAGGTAAACGCGCGACGTGTAGCTGCCACCTTCTGGTGATGCGCGGTACTGGCGGTAATCCTCCACAGGGTCTCCGCCTGGACCATCGATCAGGTATTTGCTGGTGATGATCATGAAGTCACCCTGACGGGAAGGATCGGCATAGTTCACAAAATTCTTTGTTACGATATCCTGTGGCTGGATCTTGGTCATCCAGTCAAAAACCTGGTTGATCAGGATCAGCTTACGTTCTGTGGCGGAAGGTTGTAATACAACGCGCACGAGGGCCGGGTTGCTGATATCGCAGACATAGCGTTTCCCATTTGTCACGTCCATCAACACGGGTGGTACGGTGTTGTGGTTGAAACCGGCAATCTCCAGGTAGTTACCCGCAGGATTTGCAGGAAGGGTGAAAATAAAAGATTGGGCGTTGTTGAAATTGAACTGGCGGGGATAGGTCACCTCTGTTTGTCCGACAACCATCCGGTCGCTGGGGCTGTTGCCCATGTTCGTTAATTCAAAGCTGGCGGTACCGCTGTTGATCTTACTCACAGGGAAGGCAACACTGCCTTTGACCATGTCATAATAATCTAGCTGGTGGCCGTAAAGGGAGTCGCCATTCAGTTTCACACGAAAATAACGGGCATGCACCGCGTTACCTGCGGCATTCACACGGAATGTGGCGTCGGGTGCACCTGCTCCCAGGTAAGGCCGCATATTGGTGTATGCAAAGAAAAGGGAAGCGCCATTCGAGATATCATTTGAGCTCCAGCCTTCACCTTCATCATAGGAGGATGAATAGGTATAAGAATCACCAACCAGCTCTGCGCGACCATTATTGATCTTGTTCCTGTAGTACGTGCCTTCCGTGTGCATGAAGAACGGCTCAGGCGAAAGGGTATTATTTGCGAGATCATTCACCGTGGTTACTACCCGTGCATTGTTGCCTGCAGGGTTGACGGTGAGGAAATAAGAGACTGTATCGCTTTGAAGACTGTATTTATCGCTTAATTGATATTCAGCCTGGCGGAACATAACGTTATCCGGCGAGCCATCATTCATTTCACCAAAGAATTCAATGTAACCACCTGATCCGAGTGGTGCATTCTGAGCGGACGTGTAGATGGGTACCTCGCGACCATTCCTCCAAAGCTGGAAATGATCGGCATTTGTACCACCGATTCCGATAGCCGTCAACGTAGACTCAGTGATCCTGACTATATTGGTATGGCGGAATTTGAACTTATAATAGGTCTTATTATAATCGATCCATTCATTATTGTAAAGCTGTGCTGACGCGGAAAGCGTGAGCAGGCTCAGCAATAAGGGTAAAATTCGTTTCATTTATCGGTGTTTAAAGGAGGGTAAGGCGGATTATTTCTTCTTTTTGGTTTTATCGTTGTTGGCCATATCGAGGCGCAGGGAAAATACGTGGGTGAACAAGGGGTTGGATTGATTTGCCAGGTTCGTAAAGGCATAATCGATCGTCACGCTCTGGATACGGAATCCTGCGCCGGCACTTGGCTGGTAGATCCAGACTTTTTTTGTGTCGGTCGCATCGGCGTCATCCAGTGCCTGTTGAAAATTGTTGATGCCGGCGCGGAGGAAGAATACATTGTTTGCGTTGAACTCCAGTCCGAGTTTTGGATCTGCACTGACAGGGTCGGCGCTGATCACGGTGTTGCGGCGGCCGTCAAAAGTGAGGTCCACATTTGCTTCGGCCATGATGCTTGATTTCCGGCCGAGCTTGAAATCACGTGCCACGCCAAGAACCAGGCGTGGTGCCGTCATTTCAGTGGATTTTACCGGGATCTTGTTATTGGTGAGGTAAAGTGCTTCTTTCTCGCGCTCGCTGAAGGTGAATGACCAGGCATTGAACGTTGTTGTGATATCGCGACCTGCGATGCCGAATTTCCATTTGTTGCGGATGATCTGCACACCGGCATCTATCCCGAAACCCCAGGCTCGTGCGAATTTGCCCACATTGCGGTGGATCACTTTCGCATTCACACCAAAATGAACATTCTTATTTTTTGACTCTTTCAGCTTCTGTGCAAAGGAGATCAGGAAGGCATAATCTGCAGACGAGAATGCGGTGATATTATCATAGTTATAGGAACCATCGGGCTCCACGAGGAAAAGTGTGTTTGGTATATCATCGACAGCGAACCGGAGACCAGTGATGGCGATGGTGCGTTTGTTGTTGGCGGAGGGAAATGCAATGCTGGCATAATCGTATTTGCCGATACCTGCAAAATATTCAGCGTGCATGATATTGATCTGGGCATTGTCTTTCACCCCTACGAGACCGGCGGGATTCCAGTAACCTGCTGTGCCATCATTCACGGAAGCAACCTGGGCACTACCCATGGAGAGGCCGCGCGCACCCGCACCGATATTGAGAAATTCGTTGGAATATTTGCGAAACTGGGCGTTGGATGTAAGCGTGAAAAATAACGCAGACAGCGTCAGGAGGTGGCGGAACGAATTCATTAGGATAGTTTTCAGATAAGCAATTACCGGATATTGAATTTTAGCAGGATAAGTCGCCTGTAAAAATAGACCATCATTTGCGAAAATCATAGTTTTACTAAGGGAAAAACCTAGCGCTTGAAAACGAACTCGTTAGAAATATATTGTACGAATCCTGCGCCAACAGCCTTCTCCCTTAATTTTGTGGCTAAATGTTGACCTAACACAATGAATTTCATCCAAGAACTACGCTGGCGTGGCATGATCCAGGACATTATGCCCGGTACCGAGGAACAATTACAGAAGGAAATGACCACAGCCTACATTGGCTTCGACCCCACTGCCGACAGCCTTCATATCGGCAGCCTGGTACCCATCCTGCTGCTGGTGCATTTCCAGCGGGCAGGTCATCGCCCCATCGCCCTCGTAGGTGGCGCCACGGGCATGATCGGGGACCCCAGCATGAAAAGCGAGGAACGGAACCTGCTGGATGAAGCGACCCTGGAAAAGAATATTACTGGCATCCGCAATCAGTTGTCGCAGTTCCTGGATTTTGACCCGTCAAAACCGAATGCGGCTCTCCTGGTAAATAATTATGACTGGTTCCGGAACATGAGCTTCATTGATTTTCTGCGGGATACCGGGAAACATATCACCGTCAATTACATGATGGCAAAGGACAGTGTAAAGAAACGCATTGAAGGAGAAACGGGCATCAGCTATACGGAATTTGCGTACCAATTGATGCAGGGCTATGATTTTTACTGGCTGTTTCAACATCACAACTGCAAACTGCAGATGGGGGGCAGTGATCAGTGGGGAAACATTACAACCGGAACCGAGCTGGTCCGGAGAAAAGCCAACGGGGAGGCATTCGCCTTTACCTGCCCGCTGATCAAGAAAGCAGATGGCACCAAGTTTGGCAAAACCGAATCCGGTAATGTATGGCTGGATCCGGCAAGGACCAGTCCCTACCAGTTCTACCAATTCTGGTTAAATGCCACGGATGCGGATGTGATGAACTGGATCAGCATCTTCACGTTCCTCGACAAGGAATCGATCAAGGCATTGAAAGAGGAGCACGCGATCGACCCCGGGAAGCGGGTCTTGCAAAAGAAACTCGCCGAAGAAGTGACAACATTGGTACATGGCCGTGAGGAGTATGAAAAAGCAGTGGAAACAACTTCAAAGTTGTTCTCGAATCAGCAAGCACCGGCAAGTTCATTATCGATCGAAGACCTGGAAGCGATGGAAGGTGTGGTAAAACTGAGTTATGCACGCAGTGCGTTTGACACGGGAATTGATGTGGTGAGTTTTTTAGCGGAGACGGGTGTATTGCCGAGCAAGGGTGAGGCAAAAAAACTGATTCAGAATGGCGGGGTAAGCATTAATCGCACAAAGGTGGAAGCGATCCAGCAGCTTGTTTCGGCAAGTGATCTTTTGCATAACAAATATGTGCTGGTACAGCGGGGGAAGAAGAACTATTACCTGGTGGAAGCCAAATAGTGCGGAGTGCGGAGTGTGGAGGGTGGAGGGTGGACATCACGGTTTTTCATTTTTCATTTTTACTTCTTTTTGTTCCCCGGTCCCTGAACCTGCCGAAGGGGGGCGATCTTTGCCTTTGCTGCCTTTGCTCCCGAAGTCTCGGGATTTGCGTGCCGGCTTTGCGTGCCGGCTTTGCCTGCCGATTTCCTTTTTTATACCTTTGCTTCAGAGCAAAACCCATTGAATGGATCATCCTAAAGGAAAACTCATCGCGGTAGGTGGTGCGGAAGACAAAGGCACTGACCTGGAGAAAGGAGAAGTACATCGCAGCAATCTCAATTTTTTTGAACTCGGCATTCTTCGCCGGGTGGTGCAGGAAGCCGGCGGACCGCAGGCGCGGATCGAAGTCATCACCACGGCATCCATGATACCTTATGAGGTAGGCGAGAATTACCTGAACGCTTTTGGTAAGATCGGTTGCACCAATGTTGGTGTGATGCACATCCGTAATCGCCAGGACACAGCCAATCCCGAATACATCGAACGTATACAGCAATGTGCTGCAGTTATGTTCAGCGGTGGCAACCAACTCCGGCTCAGTGCAACGGATGGTGGAACTGAATTCCTCCGGATCATGAAGCGCCGCTACCAGGAAGAGAATTTTCTTGTGGCCGGCACCAGCGCGGGTGCCATGGCAATGAGCAATACGATGATCTATGAAGGCAACGCCGCCCGGGCACATCTCAAGGGAGAAGTGAAGATCACTACCGGCCTGGGATTTATCAATACACTGATCATTGATTCACATTTTGAAAAACGCGGTCGCTTTGGCCGGCTCACCCAGGCAGTGGCTGCAAATCCTGGTGCCATCGGCATTGGTCTTGGTGAAGACACCGGGATGCTGATCACCGAAGGCAACAAAATGGAAGCCATTGGTAGTGGACTGGTAGTGATCATCGACGGGCATGAAATACTTCACTCCAACATCGCTGATATACCAGACGGCAACCCGGTGAGCATCGAGAACCTGAAAGTGCATTTCTGCGAAAAAGGCAATGGCTATCTCATCCGTGAACGCCGCTTTCTCCCCGAAGCTTCGGAGGGTGCCGTCATCCGGAAGCAGGTAGAGGAGGAATAGTGGATGATGGGCGCTGGATGGTTGGATGCTGGATAGTTGGACTTGCCCTGAGCCTGTCGAAGG
>JAEZAM010000143.1 GCA_023430465.1 Bacteroidota bacterium
GGGACAGGTTGCATGTACTGGACAGGAACCGAGTACCAGCCAACGCCCTGTACACCCAAAGGCGGGGACACATTGGCCATAGCAGCGAACCCACTGTTGCTGGAAAAATTTAAAAAGATCACCCGGATGGATACCGTAACCCGGTATTCCATCGGAAAACTCTGGTATGTAAGAATAGATGGCGGGATTGAACTGTATACTATGAAAGCTCCGTATCCTGTTGGAAAATCACGGAGCTTTTTCAAACTTTCCCGATATATGTATGAAAAGCATATCGAGCCGCTACATATTAAATAGCGTATAGCTTGCCAGGTCTTTTTGCCCGTTCATCAAGCAGGCGAGGTTTGGGCAACCGCGCCGTCACCAGGCGTTGCCATTTATGGGCCATCGACTGGCGATGCTCAAAATCTGTGAGATGATCCACACTCTTGCGGTAAAAATTCAGCGCCAGCGGTTTTTCCGTATGATGGTAATGAAACTGCAACGAGATGCTGCTCACAACAGGCTGGGGGCCTGCAAAATATTTGCTGAATGATCTGCTGAATTCATATTCGCGTTTTACCGTAACGGATCGCACGTCGGCAAGATCCACGAGATATCCTTCCTGTCTACTCTCGCTGCCCGAAAAATATAGCAGCCCATTCGACTCCTTATTGAACGCGATAACGCGCGGGCCTAATATTTCCTTTGTGCCTACAGTAAAATAAAATTCATCCGCAACCATCTCAAAATCCTTCAGCAGCTTAGTCGCTGCTTTCTCCGTCTGGAGGTGACGGATGATCACAATGGCAAGTAGCACGGAGATAATGATAACTATAGTAAATACCAAAGAGAAAATAGGTGTCATGTCAAAAATATTAAAGGTGAATAAATGGATCAGTCGCAGAAACCGATCATGTCTTGTCCGGAATTTTCATTAAGCAGGTGCCATCATTTTTCGCCTGCGCAATTGGCGGATGATCTTTTCCTCTACGCGGCCCATCAGCGATTTCCAGCTCCTGCCCTTATCAGCAACAACAATGTCCTGTCCGGCAATTCCCAGCCGGACTTTTATTGAGCGCGGTGCGGCACTCCGCTTCGGCAATTGCCGGATATAAAAATCCGCCCAGTTAATGCGCGAAAAATAGCGTTGAAATTTTTCCAGCATTTCAAAAATCCGCCGTTGCAAATTTTCAGTCAGTGTCATGTCAACTGCCTGGATGTCGATCGCAATTCCTTTTGGCATCTTTGTTTTGTTCATAATGCTGTGTTTAATTGTTCTTCAAATAAATTTCTTCATCCCAACGAAACTACGGCTGTAAATCTCCTTTGCCATTGCGTTTAGGTAAGGAATAGCGTTGACTTATGTCAAGATGGATTGTGGGTAAGGAGTGGCTAATAATTAATATTTAGGAATGAAAAATGAAAAATTAAAAATTAAAAAGTTGCCTCGCATCCAGCATCCAGTATCCAGCACCCTTCGACAAGCTCAGGGCAAGTCCAGTATCCAGCACCCTTCGACAAGCTCAGGGCAAGTCCAGTATCCCACCTCCGCTTCGCTCCGGCAGGTCGGCACTTCATTCTCGACCGGAGTTCGTAAATTTGCAGCTCCTGTTTCACGATTACCGGGATCAACCATCCCGCAGATCAGGACCACTTGTTGTGACAATTGATCAGTGACAGGACCCAGTAGCCTGGCGTTTCAGAAATGCAGCGTCGGCGTATTGATTCAATATGTGATTTGATCCTTCGAGTATCGGTTCAGCAGTGAAAGAGTCAATGGTATAGCTGAGATGGTTGCTGCCAGAAACGAGAACCATTGGTCGGTGTTTTTCGTTAACGTATTTAAAACTAAAATGCATGGGTCATTTACCTAAGCTGATTGAAGATTTAGCCTTGATCCTGATGGCAGGAGCTTTCATCACGCTGCTATTCCGGAAAATCAAACAGCCGCTGGTACTCGGTTATATCATCGCCGGATTTCTGGTCGGACCATATTTCCATCTTACTCCGACTGTTGCCGACAGGGAGAACATTGAGACCTTTGCCGAGATCGGGGTGATCATCCTGTTGTTCAGTCTTGGTCTTGAATTTAGTTTCAAAAAACTCATGCGTGTTGGTGGCTCTGCTTCCATCACCGCCTTTGTAGAGATCATCTTCATCACTGTCTCCGGATATTTTTTAGGAAAGCTCATGGGTTGGACCACGATGGACAGCCTTTTCCTGGGTGGTATGCTGGCCAGCTCATCAACCACCATCATCTTACGGGCCTTCGACGAACTTGGCGTAAAGACAAAACAATTCGCGCGGATCGTATTTGGTGTATTGATCGTTGAAGACATCGTGGTGATCCTCCTCATGGTGCTGCTTTCAACGCTGGCAGTAACCCGTGAATTTGAAGGGGATGAGATGCTGATGACTGTCTTGAAATTGCTTTTCTTCCTCGCCATCTGGTTCATCGCCGGGATATTCCTGTTGCCCACCTTGCTCCGCAAAGCAAAGAAACTGATCGATGAAGAGACCCTGCTGATCCTCTCCCTTGGGCTCTGTCTTGGCATGGTGGTGTTTGCAACACAGGTCGGTTTCTCGGCGGAGTTGGGTGCCTTCGTTATGGGCTCCATTATCGCCGAAACCACATCCGCTGAAAAAGTGGAGCACCTGATAAAGCCGGTCAAAGATTTGTTTGGTGCCGTTTTCTTTGTGTCGGTGGGGATGATGATAGATCCAAACGCCATGGTCGAATACGCATGGCCCATTCTTTGGGTAACACTCCTCACCATCTTTGGAAAATTATTCAGTACCACGCTTGGAGCTTTATTATCCGGTCAACCACTCAAGCAATCTGTCGAGGTTGGGATGAGCATGGCCCAGATCGGGGAGTTTGCCTTCATCGTTGCCACACTCGGCCTCTCTCTGGGTGTAATCTCTGATTTCCTGTTCCCGGTGGCTGTCGGCGCATCAGCTATTACCACCTTCACGACACCGTATTTCATTAAGTACACCGGACCAATCTATCAGTTCATCACCAGGTATCTTCCGAAAAAATGGGTCACTCGGCTCAACAACTATTCTGTCGGTGCACAGCAGATCCAGGCCGACAGTGATTGGAAACTGGTGCTTCGTTCTTATATGAAGATCCTGCTCATCAACGGAATCGTGATCCTGGCCGTGGTGCTTGTTTCCCTCAGTTTCCTTGTTCCGCTTGTGAATGAGAACATCCGCAGCCAGACACTCAGAACCATCATCGTACTGGTGGTTTCACTTGGAGCCGCTGCACCATTTCTCTGGGCCTTCATCGCCAAACGCCCGCATAATCAGACTTACAAGGAACTTTGGCTTGACAGAAAATATAATCGTGGTCCATTGCTTGCCATTGAGATTGCCCGGACAGTCCTTGCGTTGTTGGTATTGATCTTATGGATACAGCGACTTGTACCCACCGCCGTGGCCATACCGTTGGCGGTGACGATAACTTTATTGGTATTATTTGTTTTTTCCCGCAGGATCCAGAAAGTGTACAACCGTATCGAGTCGGGCTTTCTCACCAACCTCAATGCGCGTGAAGCGGCCGATAAGCTTTCGGCAGACCTGATAGGGGACAATGGCGAAATGCAATCGAACCTGGAACCCTGGGACGCGCACATACTGGAGATGAAAGTGAATCCCAATGCTGACTATATCGGCAAAACCCTGACAGAACTGGCGTGGAGAGAGAAATTTGGGATCAACATCGTCTATATCAAACGCGGCGACCAGCTTTACCAGGCACCGAATGGCAGGATGATGCTGATGCCATTTGATCAGCTTGGGTTGATCGCAACGGACGCGCAGGTGAATACATTCAAGCCTACGTTTGATACAATGCAACAGGGTGTGGAATCAAAACTTGCTGTAGGCGATATCTCCTTGCAGAAAATCATGGTGGATGAGCATACCCGGCTGAAGGGGCTTGACATCCGCAGTTCCGGTTTGCGCGAGCGAATCAATGGCATTGTGGTGGGGATTGAGCGAAACAATGAACGCATGCTAAACCCAGATCCCGGAGTCAAACTCGAATGGGGAGATATTCTATGGGTAGTGGGCGAAACAAAGAAGATCCAGCAACTGGAGAAGGACGCTAAATAAGTGCGGAGTGCGGAGTGTGGAGTGCGGAGTGCGGATGGCACAGTAAATTAAAAAGTAAAAATGAAAAAGCATCCTGCCTCCGCTCGTTTCGGCAGGCATGCCCGCATCTCAACCTCAACCTCAACATTAACCTCAGCCTCAACCTCAGCCTCACCCTCATGGAAGACCCCGGGCAGTTTTTCGATAAGTTTTACTTTGAGCCTTACGCTATTGAGTTGGCAAAGCGTGTGGTTGCAGCGCCATCAGCTACAATCCTTGAGTTGGGTGCGGGTACAGGGATTGTCACCGCCCGGGTCCAGCCAGCCCTGCCGGCCGGTGTTCATTACATCGCCTCGGATGTTGACCGCGCTGCGTTATTGAAAGCACAGCAGCGTCTGCACAACAATGATGTAGTGTGGAGAATCATCGATGCCGTTGATGTACCGCTACCTGATAGGAGCGTAGATTTCGTGCTCGGTGGCTTTATCTACATGTTCGTACCGGACAAAGCGAAAGCCTTTGCGGAAGCAAATCGTGTGTTGAAGCCGGGTGGGAAGCTGATATTCACTACGTGGGACAAACTGGAAAACAATCCGGCTTCTCACCTGGCACGAACGATCGCTACCGAATACCTGGGAGCTATTCCCGAACTAATGGATACTACAGCCACTTCGATGAGTGATGCCGCAGCCATTGACCAATCGCTCAATGCCGCTGGATTTTCAAGGGTGTCCGTCGAGTTCATTCAGCTTAATTCCAGCGCGCAGAGTGCCGGCGTGGCTGCTGAAGGATTGATGACAGGTGAACTTTTTAATAATATCCGGAAAGAACAGCCAGCCATACCCGATAAGATAAAAACCAGGCTGGAAAGCGAACTTACTCATAAATTTGGGCAGGCCCCGATGGTTGCACCTGTGAGTGCCCTGATGACGGAGGCCTGGAAATAACTACTCTGCAACTCAAAGCTATGTACATAAAAAAATCCTGGTGGACGCCTCTGTTCATCGTATTTGTGGTTTGTATGTTCCTGAAGCCGGCGCTTTGCTTCGTCCTGATGGGGCTGATCTTTATCCTGATGAGCATCGTTGCCATCCGGTTCCTGCTGCGGATGAAACATGTTGGCATCGATGCAATGGGAAGCATCGTTACCTACAGCCCGGAGAACAACATCAACACACCTATGATCGAATTTAAAACCATCAGTGGTCAGATCATCCGGGAGAAACCGTTTGTGTATACCGCCAGTTCGCTGATGCTGTCGCGTCTGAAAGGCAATAACTCGATGGATGAAGTCCGGGTAGTTTATGACCCCGACAAACCCGAGATGTTTGTGATCAGCGCCGACCGGACCTTCAACTACACCACGTTTATTGTTTTCATTATCGCAGGATTGTTGTTTGCCGGAATAGGTGTTTGGGGACTGGTGGCCGGAAACTGGGGTGTGGGACCTTTCAGTTAGCACGGAGTGCGGAGAGACAGCAATCCACGTCATGCCGCTGTCGGATTGAAGTTTCTGAGCAAAGCAAGGTTGAGGTTAACGTCGAGGTTTTGACTTTTGATTTATATTTTTCATTTTACATTTTGAATTTTTACTTATTCTTCCCTACGCCAGTGAAGGCTGTTCCCCGGCACAACAAAGCCCGCTGTAGAAACAGCAGGCTTAACTGATTGCTTACGTTGCTGAAGCTTTATTAAATACTATTACGAATGAGTAAGAGTATGGAAATATGCTTATGATTACTTTTTCAGGATCAGGTAGGAGTAAGGCTCCAGGTTCAGTACGTCTGGCAACTTTACCTTGCTGTAATTTATCGCATTCACCCATTTCGTTTTTTGCAGCGATTTGGGAGCGTTGTACGCTGTCACTTTGCCCCGCATGTTGACGATCACCACAACCTTTTCATTTTTCAGGGTCTTTTCGAAAGCCACAACATCGTCTGTCGTATAAGAGGTGAGTCGGCCTCTGCGAAGTGCGGCACTGTTATTACGGAAGGAGATGATTCGTTTGTATTCGGCCTTCAATTCCGGATTTGCGTCCCAGTTGATTTTCGTAGAAGTGAACGGAAAGGTTAGCCGGTGTTGCGTGCCCACTTCCTGGCCGCCATAGATCATGGGAACCGATTTCATCAGTGATGCGACCACAAATGCGGCCATGGATCCTTTTTCGCCACCAAAGAGTTCCAGGGGTGTTCCTTCGGAACCATTCACATCATGATTGGAGGTGTAACGCACGATGCGCTGGTCGTCCGATGCTCCGATATAGTCTTTGATGTTCAGGGTATCGATTGTCCTGGCCGACCGTCCATGTTCGAATATTTTCACCATGTTGCTGAAAAATTCGAAAGCAAAGTTGTAATCAAATCCAATTTTATAATGCTCGCTTCGCCGCCCTTCCGACAGTAGGAGCAAGTTGCGACCGGGCATACTCTTCAGCGTATCCAGCGCCTGTTTCCAAAAATCTACGGGTGGGCCATCCGAATAGTCACAGCGGAATCCGTCGGCATTGGTTTCCAGTATCCAGTATTTCATCGCAGCAATCATCTCCCGGCGCATGTCAGCATTGGAGAAATTAAGTTGCGCTACATCATTCCATCCTGTTCCGGGTGGGCTGATGATGGCTCCTGTTGAATCCTGCAGGTACCATGACTTATTCTTTATCCAGACATGATCATACGAAGTGTGATTTGCCACCCAATCGAGGATAACCGCCATCTTACGTACATGCGCTTCGTCAATCAACCGCTTCAGATCCTGCAATGTGCCGAACTCCGGGTTGACCGCTTTGTAATCCTGGATGCAATAGGGAGAATTGACTGATTTTATTTTTCCAACAGGGTAGTGCGGCATCAGATAGATGACATTGGTTCCCATCGCCCTGATGGAGTCGAGCCGGTCAATAACGCCCTGGAAATTTCCGTCTTTGCTGAATACCCGCATGTTCACCTGGTAGAGTACGACATCTCTGCGGTCCGGAAGGTATTGAAACGGCTGGCCCGCCTTTGATTGACTAACGGGTGCAGCATGCTGGCTGAGGCCGGCAAGGCTCCAAACCATGAATGCCAGGAACAGGGCTATTCTTCCGGATTTCTTCTGTAGGGTCATTGTATCTGATTAGTTATTTTTTAAAACAATGTATTCATAGGGCGCCAGGGTTACCGTGTTTGACAGCGTAACATTTTCATTGCTGAATGCATTTTTCCAGGCCGATCCCTCAAGGGTCGCGGGCAGCGTATACTGCCGTGCAGCATTTCTTACATTCACGATCACGAGGGCTTTTTCAGCGCCGGATTCTTTGGAAAACGCTACGACATCATCGCTGCTATAGGTAAACAGTTTCCCGTTACGGATAGCGTTGCTGCTGGTGCGAGAGCCGAGGATCTTTTTATAGGCATCCGTCACGGTTGGATTGGCTGCCCAATCAATCGGGTCTCGCTGGAAATAGTTGATGCGCTCATTGTAACCGATTTCCTGCCCGTTGTAGATCATCGGGACCCCTTTCATATAGGCAGCTATAACAAATGCCGCGAGCGATCCATTCTGGCCGCGGAAAAGTTCATACGCAGTCCCGTCCGACAGGTTGATATCATGATTGCTTGTATAGCGCACGACCCGCGAGTCTTCCCATGCATTGCTGTACTCCGTACGATTCACCTCGTTTAGCTGTGTCGCGGAGACGCCATCTCCATATATCGATTTTATTTTTCCGTAAAACGAAAAGCCAAAGGTGAGGTCGAAGCCTGTTCGGAAATGATCCTGCCTTGTTCCTTCAGCAAACAGGAGCAATTTACGCCCGTTGATATTACGCAGTGAGGTGATCGCTTCTTTCCAGAATCGGGTAGGGACGTTGTCGGCGAAATCAAAGCGGTATCCGTCTACATTTGCTGCGAGCACCCAATACCGCAGCGCTTCGATCATTGTGGTGCGAACGGAATCATTATCGAAGTTCAGTTGCGCCACATCATTGAAGCCACCTGGCGATACGATCTCCCCATTCTGATCCTGGCGATACCAGCTTTTATGGGCCGTGATCCATGGATGATCCCAGGCTGTATGATTGGCCACGAAATCAAGGATCACTGACATCTCTTTCTGATGAGCCGCACTCACCAGTGTACGAAGGTCTTCAAGTGTCCCGAACTCCTGGCCTACGCTCTTGAAATCTGTTACCGAATAAGGCGAGTTCACGCTGCGAACGGTACCTACCGGGTAGATCGGCATGAGGTAAATGACATTCACACCAAGATCCCTGATTTCATCCAGGCGAGCGGTGACGCCCTGCAGATTTCCTTCCGGGCTGAAAGCGCGGATATTCACCTGGTAAATGGTGGCATCCGGCCCAGAGACAACACCTGAATAGGGTGTGCCATGTTGCGGCGGGTCTGTAGGCAGTCCGGCCAGTACCGGTTTGTCTGACTTGCTGCACGCGAGAAAGACGAGTGATATTAGTAGTATGGAAAATCTATTCATAATGATGTTGTTTCTATGGGCACATTAATTTTTTACAATAGTGTACGTGTAGTTACCCGCATTATGCAGGTCAAGTGTAATGGTGTAATTGCCATTCTCCGGCACAGTGAGATTTGCCAGGTCAGGTGTGTAACCGAGAAATGGATTATCAGCATATCTCAATTCTTTCGTAACGGGATCGATGCCGAAGTCCAGTGCCCAGGCATTGTTTGCACGGAATTTGAACGAGCCGTTTGCCACCATGTCCGTGGTGACTTTCCACACTTGTGTCGCGGGATCATAGGTCAATGGCGTATCGGTCGACCAGCCGCCGGGGCTTGCATCACCCAGTATGCTCCAGGTAGTGGCGGTCGCTGTCCATTTGAAATTATTCATGTTCGCCGTGAGATAATAGTAGCCACCAGTGGCCACAGACATATTTCCGCCGGCATAATTTGCTTCTATGATATCACCCGATGTTCCTGTAGCGTCACCATAGGCCATCGGTGTCCAGTCGGGTTGTGGAGTCATCTTGAACTGGTAACTTCCTCCATTGGGTATGTATACGTATCCTTCAAACATTTTAGTTCGATCAGGAAATTCACGGATCACTGGTGCAGCGCCGGGATTCCAGCCCTGGTAATCACCGGGGATGTACAGTACCGCCAGCGTGGTTACACGGAACGGCGTTACCTGCAATGCAATGGCATTTGAATACACGGGCCGATCCATCGTCGCGATAACCCTTGCCACAACAGTAGAGGCCACATCAGGAGCCAGTGCAAGATTATTCAGGGCAAGTGCATTCAGTTCGGCACCTGTAAAGGATTTCAACAAAACATCGTTCCCGACATCAATCGTAGCGCCCTTATCCCAAAGTCGGTTCCCGATTGTGTCTGCGGGCAGGGAAAGCTGCAATTTGTAGTTCACCGGAGCTTCGATCCTGAACTTAACGGCCGGCCAGGAGAAGGTTACCACCGATTCATTGTTGTTGACAGTGGTCAGTTCTACCTCATTGGTGGAAGCTACCAACTGCCCGTTGAACGGTACATCCACCAGGTAAGTGAGTGTTGCATCTTTCTTGCAGCCTGCAAAAAAGAATACTGTGGTAAGCGTAAGAAAGATCTTACTGAAAATATTTTTCATGAAAACAGTTTTACTTGTTGTAAGAGGTATGTGTTGCTTAATAGCCATCGTTTTGTACCAGGTTCTTGTTTGCATTCAGCGCAAACGTTGGAATCGGGAACAGTTTGCGGAATGGCGCAGATGCGGCCTTAAAGTCGTGTGCCTGCAGGAATTTATCAAAGCGGATCATGTCCTGTCTTCGATGTCCTTCCCAGTTGAGTTCGAATCCTCTTTCGCGATAGATGTCATCCAGTGTTGGATTTGCCGCAAGGCCACCCAGTCCTGCCCGCGCACGAACCTGGTCAATGAACGGTTTCGCAGAAGCGGCATCATTCATCCTTACATGGCATTCCGCTTTCATGAGGAGGATATCGGCATAGCGATAGATCGGGAAATCGTTTGACGCCCCACCACCATTCAGGGGTGCTGCGGGGTAGAATTTCCTGTTCCTTGCACCATCCTCACGATTCGCACCGGGATTGTCAAGAGAAGAAATGTCAGCCGAGTAATTTACGCCGCCTTCCTGCGCGCCGAGAACATATTGTTTCTTACGGATGTCGTTGTCATCATACCTGTTGACATAATCTTTGTGTGTAACCGTGCCATTCCATCCGCTTACGCCGAATAATGCATTGGCATGCGGTCCGAGGAAACTGCGGATGGTAAATATATTCCGACCCACTACATCGACTTTGGTATAGATGGCAAGGATGGTCTCATCAGCCGGTAATTCATCGCCAAACAATTCATAGTATTGAAAACCCAGAGGACTTGCTGCATTTGCCCCGCCAGGGTGCAGGGAAAAACCACCTTCGCTTACCTTATCACAGGCTGCCAGGCACTCGCTCCAGCGGGCTGTGCCCGTATAGACTTCTGCATTCAGGTAGACCTTTGCGAGCAAGGCATACCCCGCCCATTTGTTGAAGCGGCCGTAGAACTGGCCACCTTTGTTTGGTGACAGCAGTTCTATGTTATCATTGAGCTCGTCTACAACAAACTGATATATCTCCGCCCGGTTGCGTTGAGGCAGGTTTTCGACCGTTACCGTATTCTCCGTGTAGAAAGGAACATTTCCCCAGGCATCCATGAGCAGGTAGTAAAAGAAGGCACGAAGAACTTTTGCCTCTGCGATCTTTGCAGTGGGCGCGTTGGCTCTCGTCAGTTGCTCAACGGCCAGGTTAGCCGTGAATACAGATTTGTACAGCCAGTTCCAGGCATTGCCGATGATACCATGTGTCGGCAGCCATTCGTGTTTATACAGTTGCGCAAAATCAAGTTGCCAGTCGCCGGTATTGCGGTGTGGGATCACCTGTTCATCGGTTGCCATGCTGATCATATCATACCAGCCGTTGTCAGCGCCTGCATAGCCAACTCCATTCCAGTTGCCCGGTATCTGCGCGTAGACGCTTGCCAGCGCTACATCGGATCCGGTTGGAGAATTATAAAATTCGTCGGCCGCATAGCGATCATAGATGTTCTCGTCCACCTTGGTGCAGCCAAAGGATGCAAGAACAAGAAGCAGTAAAAAAATGGATGTATTTTTCATCTCAGTTTATTTGACAGATCTTCTTCGGAAAATCTTGTTATTTAAAAATTACATTCAATCCAATGGCAATATTCCTTGTGCGGGGGTAGATACCGTTTTCACCGCCTGAGCCATATGCGCCATTCAATTCAGGATCTATGCCGGTATAATTGGTGATAACCGCCAGGTTATTTCCTGTTACAGATACCCGCAATGCCTCTACGTGCGGAATGTTCGCTACGTTGAACCGGTAGCCGATGTTCAGGTTATCGAATCGCAGAAATGCGCCATTCTCAAGCCATAGATCCGATCCATATTGGGTAGTGAACAAGCCAAGCGGAATCGCGCTTGCCAGCACGTTTGCCTTGCCCAGGTTTTCGAAGCGGCTCAGGTTTGAGCGCAATTGGTTATAGATCTTATGACCACCCGCACCTCTCCACAGCATCGACAGGTCGAAATTTTTATAGCTCAGCGAGGGGTTGAAGGCATAGGTGTATTTCGGCATGGCAGAACCGGCAATATACCTGTCAGGACTTTCATTGCCCTGGTCGATCACCTGGTCTTTATTGCGGTCCACAACGATCTCTGCACCCACGGCATCGATGCCCTGGTGTTGCAACACATTGAAGGTGCCGATAGGTTGCCCTTTGATGAGATAAGAGCTCCAGCCCCATCCAACATAGTTTGTATTCAGCGGCAAACCATTGATGCTGCCGCTCAGCTCAAGTACTTTGTTGCGGAGAAGTGATAAATTCCCGCCGAGACTGAGATTAAAATCCTTCCCTTTGATCGCGTGGAAGTTCAGGGAGAATTCAAGCCCTTCATTGAGCAGGCTGCCCACATTGGCCAAAATTGAGCCATATGGATAGGGCGGCTGTGGTACAGTATAGTTGAACAGCAGGTTCTTTGTGGTTGCGCGGAATGCATCGATGGTACCGGAGAGCCGGCCTTTCAGCAAACCGAAATCAACACCGATATTGGTCTGTTCTCTTGTTTCCCAACGCAAATCTGCGTTTGCATTTTGTGTGATGATGAAATTGGTGATTTGTGTTCCACCGAAATACGTGACACCCGAAGCGCCCACGAGCTGCGTTGAGTTTTGAGGATACAAACCTTGCTGGTTGCCCGTTTTACCCCAGCCGCCCCGCAGTTTCAATTCCGAGAAAATATCCTGTTGAGACATGAAACCTTCTTCACTCAGCTTCCAGGCAACAGATACTGATGGGAAATTGCCCCATTTGTTGTTCCTGCCTAATACGGATGATCCGTCCCGACGGAAACTGGCCGTCACCAGGTAGCGGTCGAGGAAAGTGTAATTGACACGACCGAGGAAAGACACAAGGTTCCGGTCGTTTTTATAAGAGCTGATATCGCCAGGCGTTACGCGGGAGAGATCACCATTCTGCAATGCGTTGTAGGTGGCGATGTCATTCACGAAACCTTTGGCCTGGGCAAAATTTCCCTGGTAAACCTGGGCCTGGTATTCATACAGACCAAGGAGGTCGAAGCGGTGTGCGCCGATCGCTTTTTTATACGTCAGGCTGATATCCATCAGGCGTTCTTCAGCCCGGTTGTTGGTGACGTTCGCTATTCCTTTGTTATCAATCGCTGTCGATACTGTTGATGCAGCCGGCAGATAATATCCCCAATAGCGATCGGTTTTTCGCCAGCTTCCAAACCAGCTTGCTGTGAGTCCTTTCACCACTTCTATATCACTGCGCAGTGATCCGAAGAGGTTGTTTTCTCCGCCTTCATTCACGGCTTCCCGTGCAACAGCATACGGGTTGATATATTGAAAAACATTTGGGTCGGTGAAATAGCTCCCATCCGAGTTAAATACCGGATCGGTGGGACGCATTACATAGGCGTTGCTGATAAGGTTTGAGGTAAACGCTGCTCGTCCTACACTGCCCAGGCTCCCGATCGTATTGGAGATATTGTTGTTCAGGTGCATGGTGAACGTTACCTTATCGTCGAGTGCTTTTTGTGTAGCCTGTATGCGACCGATATAATTTTTAAAGTTCGAGTTGATAACGATACCGTTCTGCAATACCGCCGATAGTGATGCACGATACTGGAATTTGTCCGCACCACCACCGAATGCAACGGAATGATTCTGGGTATAGCCATCGCGGGTCAATACATCAAACCAATCTGTGCTGGAGGCGTGGTTTTCTGAGCCGGGGACATTCCATTTCTGTCCCTGTTCCCACCATTCATCCGCATTGAGCATGTCGAGTTTCTTGCTGATCATGTCGATTGAGGCTGTCGACGTGAACTCGATGTTGCTGCGACCATTGCGGTTACGCTTTGTAGTGATGATGATAACCCCTGGTGCACCGCGCGAACCGTAAATAGCCGTGGCCGACGCATCTTTCAATACATCAACGGATTCGATTTCATTGGGTGGAACCTGGCGAAAGAGGTCCATGTTTCCCTGTACTCCGTCGATTACAACCAGCGGATCGCTCCCGCCGACAAGCGAGGTGATCCCCCGGATCCGGACACCAGGTGAGCTGCCGGGTTCACTGCCGACCTGGATCACATTGACACCCGCGGCTTTCCCGGCAATTTGTTGCAGCGGACTGGTGACGGGCCCGGGGTTCAGGTCTTTGGCAGAAATGGTAGAAACTGACCCGGTCAGATCCCGCTTGCGGGCGGTACCATATCCAACCACCACCACTTCATCAAGAGAGCGGGTAGCCGTAACGAGGGTAATGAAAATATCTGTTTTGCCAGCAATGTCAACTTCCTGGGTGGCGGCGCCCACGAATGATACTACGAGCGTAGTCGCCGAACCGGGGAGGGTCAGGGAAAAACGGCCGGAGGAATCGCTGGCCGTAGTGATGGCCGACCCTTTGACGCTTACATTGGCGCCGTAAATAGGGAGGTTGGATTGGTCATTTACAGTGCCGGTAAGGAGTTTGTTTTGCGCAGCCACCGGCTGGACAAGACAAACAGAAACCAGACAAAATAGCAGGAGGGGGATGAGCAGTTTTTGTTTCATAAGCAATCTTCGATGGTTTACGTAAGTGAATGGTTATACGAGGCGGCGGGTGGGGCAGTTGTTGCCAGGGGAGCAGCTAAGCTAGTATCGGTAATGAGCAGGCGTAAAAATGGAGGGGACATACAGCAATCGTTTAAGTAATCGTGGGCCCACAGCAGGAGCGAGCGATCACAAATCACGATTGTTTACTTATCGGCAACAACTAATGCAAGAGAAGTAAAGAAAATAAAGGAAAAATAGCTTATAAGTGGGCGTGTAAAAGCTTATTTTACAAATAGTTGGAAATAATTTCAAAAAAATTATAATATATCTGCGGTTGCAGGGAAATTCAAGTAAAAAAAGGGAGGAATAAATGAAGTAATTGCCGGACTTGTCGGGATCAGTCTCAAATCTGAAGTACGATTTTAATTTCTGCGCTCCTTCTCAGATCGATTTTATCTCCATCACCTTTTTCTCAAACTCCTCTTTGGGGTAATGCGCCCGGTTTCGGATCCGGGTTTTGTAGGCGTAGATGGATTTGATGGAATATTCCAGGATCTCGGCGATCTTTTCATTCTCTTTTATTCCCAGGCGGATGAGGGCATAAATGCGGAGATCGGTGTTGAGCAACTGACCATCTGGCAGGGCGATGCGATCTTCTTCTCGAAAGAGGGCGTTGAACTCTTCCACGAAATGGGGGAAGAATTTCAGGAAGGCCTTGTCGAAGTTATTCAGCAGTTCATCTTTTTCGCCTTTGATATCGATGTTGTTGACCAGGAATCGGACATCATCTAATCGGCGTTCCACGAGTTTCTTTTCGATGGCAGATTTTACCCGCTCCATTTTGTGAAAGAAAGCCGAGTTGCCGGTAAAAAAGTGACCGATGTATTCCTCCTTGATCTTGTTTGATTCTACGAGTTTGCCGTTGAGGTCGAGCAGTTGGCGGTTGACTTCCTGCATTTCCGCGTACAATTCCTGGAGTTTCGCATTGGTGGTGTGAAGGTTCTCGTGTGCCTCTGTGATCACGAGCTTGGCCTGTTGTAGTCGCTTGTTCTGGCGGTAAATTGTAAATACAAGCCAGGCAAGCAGGATTACGGCAAATGATACGATGCCTGCATAAACGATCCAAAGCCTTCGCTGGTTTTTTACATAATTGATCTCACTGCTCTGGATGATAGGGAGAATGGCGCTCACCTGTACTTTTCGCTGGCGGGCGCCATAAAAGGAGGCATCCCCGATCGCTTTCTTAATATATATGGAAGCCCGGTTGAAGTCGCCCTGGTTGAACAGCAACTGTGCCAGGCTCAGTGTGGCAAACGTTTCCTTGGTGCAGGATTCGATGTCAGCTATGGCAGCCCGCGCCTGGTACTCGATCGCCGTTTGTACGTCACCTTTTACCTGGTAAATATAACTCAGCGTAGAGGCGACAACAGCCAGTTGGTGTTTCGTGAGGGTGGTGTTATTGATAAGATTGTGAAATGAGTTATAGGCTTTGTCCAGGCTGTCTTTTTTCAGATTCTTAAGCCCGGTAAAATAAATGCTCTCATACGAATTGACAGGATAGAACAGCAGGGCAGAATCGATATATGAGTTGGCTTTTGCCACATAGGCCGGCATATAGAACCGGTCACTGCTGTAATCGGCCATGTCGTAATAGTATCGGCCCAGTGCGGCGTAATATTCTGCTTTGATGAGATCGGGCTTTCCGGTCACATCGATGGTGCTGAGGTAATCGTAGGCTTCGGTATAAAGCCCGGCAGACAATAAGATGAAGCCCAGTTTATTTTTCGATGCCGTAAGCCGGAGAGGGTCATCGATGGTGCCGGCAATGGCTTCCAGTTTTTTGGCGTAGGTAAAGGCAGAATCGAAATTGAACAATTTGTATTCTTCGTAAAGACCTTCGTAAAATCCGTATTGTGCAGTAGGATTGTTTACGGCTGCAGCCGCTACGCGGATCTTGTTTATTTTGTCAACCTTGTCGGCATCATAATATGCGGCGTTGCCAATAGCCAGTTCCAGCTTCCGGAAAAGAGTGTCAGACACATTTTTCGCCTCAGCGCTATAAGAAATAACAACAATCAGTAAAACGAACAGTGCTCTGATGATCATAACCAACCGGGATCAGTTTCGTATTTACTGCTAATGTAGCACTATAAATGGAGTGCGGACCTGCCTCCCGATTTCAGGGCCCTTCGACCCTTCGACAGGCTCACTTCGACAGGCTCAGTGCAAGCAGGGCAAGTACGCCCATTCGCTGCGCTTACCGCTACTCGGGGACCTTGGCGTAATCATGAAATGAAACATCCAGCATCCAGCACCCAGCACCCAGCATCCCCGCATCTCGTAACGCGCATCCTGATTTCAGGTCCCTTCGATACGCGGATTCGCTTCGCTCATGCGCTACTCAGGGACCGGGCGTATTAACCCCGGGATTAATCCCGGGGTTAGAAACCTCATCCAG
>JAEZAM010000056.1 GCA_023430465.1 Bacteroidota bacterium
GTCCGTTTTCAGTAGGCTGTACATCTGCAAATTTATCCGCCGCCCCTGCTTGATCTCGGCCTCACGCATTTCACCTTCGAACTGAAAGCCCAGCGATTGCGCCAGACGAATACTGGCATCATTCCCCGGTTCGATCACTGCTTCCAGGCGATGCAATTTCCATTGAGTGAATAGATGGGCCAGCACGACAGGCAATACTTCCTTCATCACACCTTTCTTCCACGCGAGCGGCAGCAACCAGTATCCCAACTCGGCTTTTTCATGCGCCGACTGGTAATTGTTGATCCCACATGCACCTATCGGTTGATTTGAGGCCCGATCAATGATCTTCCACCAGCAACCGGTTTGATTCGCCCATATCGATGCATAAAAATCCATCTGTGAGCTTGTTTCCTCGAAACTGCTGTATGATACACCATAAAACGGGATCACAGCCGGATCACTCAGCCCGCGAAAAACAAACTCCTGGTCAGCGGGTTCAACACCTGCCAGGATATAGCGTTCTGTCTCCAGTACAGGTATCATAAAATGGCAGTCAGGCTATTTAGTTTTTCTCTCCTTCGATCATCCGGATGAAGTCATCGAACAGGTAACGGCTATCATGAGGGCCTGGTGTGCTCTCGGGGTGATATTGTACGGAAAATGCAGGCTTGCCCTTGACCCTGATACCTTCAATCGACTGATCATTCAGATTGACATGCGTGATCTCGATATGACCTGCTTTTTTCACCGCTTCGGGATCTACTCCAAAGCCATGGTTTTGCGTCGTGATTTCGGATCTGCCGGTCACCAGGTTTTTGACCGGGTGATTGAGGCCGCGGTGGCCATGATGCATCTTGAATGTCGGGATATCATTTGCCAGCGCAAGAAGCTGGTGCCCGAGGCAAATCCCAAAGACCGGCTTTTCTTCTTTCAGTATCTCCTTCACCGTATCGATGGCATAATCCATCGCTGCCGGGTCACCGGGACCGTTTGAAATGAAATACCCGTTGGGGTTGAACTGCTTCACCTCCGCAAGTGGCGTCTTCGCCGGGAACACCTTTACATAAGCTCCCCTGTCGACCATACACTCCAGTATATGCTGCTTCACCCCGTAATCCATCACCGCTATGCGGACAGGCGAGTTGCTGTCGCCTTTTTCATAGGATTGCTTTGTGCTCACCACAGATGCCAGCTCCAACCCGGCCATGTCAGGTACCTCGGCAAGTTTCTTTTTCAGCAGCTCGATGTCTGTGGTCTCCGAGGAAATGATGCAGTTCATTGCACCTTTGGTGCGTATGTGCGCGACAAGCGCGCGACTGTCCACGCCCTCGATTGATACGACATTGTTTGCTTTCAGGTATTCACCGAGCGAACCCTGCGCCAGCTTGCGGGAATAGGTATCTTCCAGGTTGCGACCGATAAGTCCTTTGATCTTTACCCCATCGGATTCGATGTCCTCATTTTTAACACCATAATTTCCCACATGAACGGTATTCATGATCAGGATCTGGCCATAATAACTCGGGTCGGTGAAAACCTCCTGGTAACCGGTCATACCTGTATTGAAACAAATTTCTCCGGTTGTCGTGCCAATGGCGCCAAACGCTTTACCATGGGCAACTGTACCATCGGCCAGAATCAGGACTGCGGGCAATTGTTTTTCTGTCATTAATTGGGGTTGTGATGAAACAAATTGCGCAAAAGTAAAGAGATCGGAGCGGTTGGAGAGAGAAAGATTTTCACAATACCATGGGAGTGCGGAGTGCGGAGTGCGGAGTGCGCAGTGCGGAGCTCAGGGACGTTGATCTCGCATCCTGATTTCAGGACCCTTCGATACGCTTCGCTACTCAGGGTCCGGGCGTACTTCCCGAATCGCTCATCCCGTCTCCCGCGACCATCCAGCTATCCAGTATCCCGCATTACAGGCATCTCGTACCTCGCATCCAGCTATCCAGCTTTCCAGTACCCAGTACCCAGCACCCAGTACCCAGTACCCTATTCCCGCTCCACACTCCGCTCTCCGCTCTCCGCTCTCCGCACTCCGCACTTCTCCTATCCCTTAATCCGCAGGAAATTCCCGTTCGTATCAAATTCAAGGCTTAGTCCGTTCGAGAGACCAACATACTGATTGGTACTTTCAGGATTCCAGGAATATATTTCCGCAGTAGGGTAATTGGTATTTACATAGTTGATGATGATCACCGGCAATACCGTTGCGGGCAGCGCCGTCGTGCCCTCGATGCGCTGAATATCACCGTCGCGGTTAAAATCCAGCAACGTTTGATTATCCAGGTAAACATGGTACGTAAAATTGAGTTCATTCCGATCCTTCACCACCTGTACAATCGTGCGTGCTGGAAAATGGGTAGAGATGTAGCCCGTGGACTTCGCCGGGAGATCTTCCGCCTTGATGACCTTTTCTTTGTCGCAGGAATAAAGAAGTACAGAGGCCAGCGCGAGAAGTGCAAGTAATTTTTTCATACAAATAAGTTTAGATGATAACAACTTACCTGCCCGCAACCCCTAATTGACTAACCCAAAAATCAAAATTAAAAAGTTAAAAGGCTTCCGCACACCTATCTCCGCACCACGCACTCCAAACTCCGCGCCGCCTCAGGCCTTCCGCCGCATGCCATATTTTTCCCGGATCACATCCTGCACATGTACACCGCTGATCTTGCTCTCCAGCCAGGAGATCACATCGAGATAAGCAAAAGCCCTTGTCTCCAGCGGGTTGCCCTGGTGCCGCCTGAGTTTTTCCAGTAATTTTTCGAATTCTCCTTTGAGTGCATGAGTGCCTACGCGGAAGGAGCGGCGCAGGAAAGCAAACATCTCCTCCTCCACCCGGCTCAGGTTTTCCATTTTCGCCATATACCGGTACACCGACTTGATCAGGTGCTCCAACAAGTCAAAATTTCCCAGCTCATAATGCGCTATCAGGTGAAGCAGTCGCGCATAGCATTGCAGGTCGGTGCGGAGGTCTGCTTTTTGATTGATGATCCGGTTCAGGTAATCGATCGCCTTGCTGTTATCGCCGCTGCCGAAATAGAGGCAGGCAATCTTATAATAAAATACCAACACGCGGTGCGTATCCAGGTATATCTCGTACTCTTTCAGCATCTCCTCCAGGAAGGGCACCATGAGCAACCCCTTGTTGAAGGTGCCCTTGAGGAAATACAAATTTATCCGTGCGGTATACAGATACTGGTAAGCCAGGATCCGGTTGTTGTCATTCTCCGTTACCACAGGTGTGTGCGCAAATTTTTCAAACACACGGATACACTCCTCCAGCTTCTCATGGTTCAGCAAATCGAAGTGTGCACCCATGAGATTGTGCATGCCCTTGATATAACTTGCTGTCTCCACTTCTATCATTTCGGGAAACTGGTGGAACAGGTCCACCCATTTCTGGCAATAGCGGTAATACTGCAAAAAATCCAGCCTTATAAAAGAGTACCAGCAATAACTCTGGTAGAGATAGAGCTTCTCATAAAAATTGCGCGCCAGTGGCGCATCAGCCGGAAGGTGCTGCTGGAAAAACTGCCGGACACCCTGCACATCCGCTTCATTTCTTGCATGGCCGTGCTGTATATACCAGCTATAAAGCTGCAATGCAAGATTAGAAAGCCTGTTGATCAGTGTCACGGACTCAGTGACCTGGATCGACTCCCTGCTCAACTGCTCTGCCCTGTCCTGCATGCTCCGGGTTATATAGAGCGTTTCGATCTTCTTTTCAAAAAATAATGCCTGCTGCAGATACGTGACCTGGTGATGAGAAGTAGCCAGGTCCTTCAGCTGCTTCAAGACTTTCAGTGCCTGCAGGTAAAGCCCCTTGTTGAACAGTATCCTGGAATGGTCCATCAGCTCATGCAACCGGATATCGATGTTGTTCTCATCCTTTATCAGCCGCAGGCTCGCCAGGATCTGTCGGTAAAGATGGGCCTTGATATTGGAGAGTTGCTGTTTACTGATCGACTTGGCCCGGGTAAGAATCTGCTTCTCGTCGTACTCCGCCATTTTTTCCATCGCATCGAAGAGCTGAATGGTTTTGAGAGATTCATTGGAAGAGTTTCGCCTGACGAACAACTTGAAGTTCCGCTTCTCGCTTTTTTCCAGCGAACGGATCAGTTGAAAGAGTGCATCGGTCGAGCGGTTGGGCATCGTAATTGAAACATTTATAAGAAACTGACCAGCAATAGGTTAAGCCATTAAATCCTGATTTACGCGGTGTAAACTGCCCTGAATTTAGGTTTTATTGATGCGTTCGGCAGAAGTAATTTTAGTTGTACCGCACACGTATTGCAGGAAGACAAAATTACGCAGCGGCTTATTTCTCCACATCAATACCTGAATTAATTATGGCCGACGGAAAAATCCACATTTTCGACACCACGCTCCGGGATGGTGAACAGGTGCCAGGGTGCAAACTCAACAGCAAGGAAAAGATCGAACTGGCGCTGGCGCTGGAAGATCTCGGCGTTGACATCATTGAGGCCGGGTTTCCCATCTCCTCTCCCGGTGATTTCGAGTCGGTCCGTGATATTTCCAAAGTGATCAAAAACGCCACCGTTTGCGGTCTGAGCCGTGCGGTGCTGAAAGATATCGAGACTGCAGCGGAAGCGCTCAAAGGTGCGCGCCGCCCGAGAATTCACACGGGCATCGGCACATCCGACTATCATATCAAGTCAAAGTTCAACTCCAACCGCGAAGACATCCTCGAGCGGGCGGTGCAGTGTGTGAAATGGGCAAAGAACTTCGTCGATGATGTTGAGTTCTATGCCGAGGACGCCGGCCGGACGGAGAATGAATACCTGGCACGTGTGATCGAGGCGGTGATAGCTGCAGGTGCAACCGTGGTGAATATCCCCGATACCACTGGCTATTGCCTGCCGCATCAATATGGTGAAAAGATCGCCTGGCTCATCAACCATGTTCCGAACATCGACAAGGCGATCATCAGTTGTCATTGTCACAATGATCTCGGACTGGCGACAGCAAACTCCATATCAGGTGTGCTAAATGGCGCAAGACAAATCGAATGTACGATCAATGGATTGGGTGAGCGGGCCGGTAATACCTCACTGGAAGAGGTAGTCATGATCCTTCGCCAGCATCATACACTTGGCTACTACACTGACATAAAGGCTGAGCAGTTGAACCCCATCAGCCGCCTGGTGGCCGATACGATGCGCATGCCGGTACAGGCCAACAAGGCGATCGTAGGCAGCAATGCCTTCTCGCACTCATCGGGGATTCACCAGGATGGCTTCCTGAAAGATTCCCAAACCTATGAGATCATCGCGCCCGAAGAAGTGGGTGCCGATGGTTCCAAAATTGTGCTGACCGCCCGCAGTGGCCGTTCGGCACTTGCACACCGCTTACACAAACTTGGTCATCAATTTACGCGCAACGATGTGGATGTGCTTTATGCAGAATTCCTCAAAGTGGCTGACCGTAAGAAGGAAGTGGAAGACCAGGATCTCGAATTATTAGCAAAACAATATCAGCAAACGGCTGTATCAGCGTGATAGTTATGGCAGGAAAAACATTATTCGAAAAGATCTGGGAGACACACGTGGTAAAGACCATACCCGGCGGACCATCTGTACTCTATATAGATAAACATTTTATCCACGAGGTAACCAGCCCCCAGGCATTCAACGGATTGAACAGCCGCGGCATCAAAGTATTCCGCCCTCAGCAGGTGGTTGCAACGGCTGACCACAACGTGCCAACGCTGAATCAACACCTGCCCATCAAGGAAGAACTCTCCAGGGTGCAGGTGGATACACTGAAAAAAAATTGCGCCGACCATGGCATCGAGCTTTATGGCCTTGGCCATCCCTTCCAGGGTATCGTGCATGTGATCGGCCCGGAACTTGGCATCACACAACCCGGTATGACCATCGTTTGTGGCGACAGCCATACGTCCACGCACGGTGCATTCGGCAGCATTGCATTCGGGATAGGAACAAGTGAGGTTGAAATGGTGCTGGCTACGCAATGCCTGATGCAAAGCCGGCCAAACCTGATGCGCATCAATATCGAAGGTAAGCTGAACAATGGTGTCGTAAGTAAAGACATCGTGTTGTATATACTTTCCCAGATCACAGCAAGCGGCGCTACCGGCTATGCAGTTGAGTTTGCCGGCTCCGCCATCCGTGCGCTCTCTATGGAGGCACGTATGACGATCTGCAACATGAGCATCGAGATGGGTGCGCGTTGCGGCATGATCGCGCCGGATGAAATCACTTTCGACTACATCAAGGGCAGAACCTTTGCACCGCAGGGTGGAGAATGGGATAAGAAACTCGCTTACTGGAAAACACTTTTCAGCGACAAGGATGCGGCGTTTGATAAAGAGATCAACATCGATGCTGCCGATATCGAACCCATGATCACGTATGGTACCAACCCCGGAATGGGTGTGGGTGTGACCGGCCATGTACCGAACCTGAATGAGATCGATGAGAAGGAACAGCCATCTTTTGAAAAATCACTTCATTACATGGGGCTGGAAGCAGGCAGTGATATCAAAGGAAAAAAAGTGGACTATGTCTTCATCGGAAGCTGTACCAATTCCCGTATCGAAGACCTGAGAATGGTGGCGGGTTTTGTGAAGGGCAAACAGAAAGCCAGCGATGTGGAAGTATGGGTTGTACCCGGCAGCAAGCAGGTAGAGAAACAGGCGATCGAGGAAGGCATCGATAAGATATTTGAAGAAGCTGGATTCATACTGCGGCAGCCAGGATGCAGCGCCTGCCTGGGTATGAACGAGGATAAGATCCCCGCAGGTAAATATTGCATCTCAACCAGCAACAGGAATTTTGAAGGCCGCCAGGGACCAAACGCAAGAACATTTCTGGCCAGCCCGCTTACGGCAGCACTCGCCGCGATCACCGGCGAGGTAGGTGATGTGCGTGAATACTACAAGAACAACTAATCATGAGCAAACAGATCAATTATATCCGATCAACGGCCGTGCCGCTTAATATCGAAAACGTCGACACGGACCAGATCATACCTGCCCGGTTCCTCAAAGCAACCAGCCGCGAAGGATTTGGAAAAAACCTGTTCCGCGACTGGCGTTATGAGAATGGAGATGAGTTAGCCCCAAGGCAGGATTTTCCGCTGAACGATCCGCGGTACAAAGGCAGTATCCTGGTGGCGGCAAAGAATTTTGGGTGTGGCTCCAGTCGCGAACATGCGGCCTGGGCCATCAAGGATGCAGGTTTTGACGTAGTTGTCAGCAGTTTCTTCGCGGATATTTTTAAAAATAATTCCCTGAATAATTTCCTGCTCCCCGTTACGGTGAGCGAGTCATTCCTGGAAAAGATCTTTTCGGCAATAGCAAAAGATGCAGAAGCCATCATTATCGTGGATCTGCCCTCTCAAACAATCACCATTGAAGCAACAGGCGAATCGGAATCATTCGATATCAATGATTATAAGAAAACCTGTCTCCTCAATGGCTATGACGATATCGATTACCTGCTCAGCATCACGGAAGAGATCACAGGATTTGAACAACAAAGAAGTTAACGAGCGCAAATACAACCAATGAAAAAGAAAATAGCCGTAATAGAAGGCGATGGGATCGGCCCCGAAGTAACCAGGCAATCGGTGCGTGTACTGAATGCCATAGCTGAATGTTTCAATCATGAATTCGAATATACTTATTGCCTGATGGGTGCGGTGGCCATTGACAAGACCGGCAATCCGCTTCCTGACGAAACGATCGAAGTCTGCCTGAACAGTGACGCCATTCTTTTCGGCGCCATTGGCGATCCAAAATATGACAACGATCCGACTGCCAAAGTGCGGCCCGAACAGGGCCTCCTCAAACTCAGGAAGTCGCTGCAGCTTTTTGCCAACATACGGCCCGTCAATACTTATACAGCGCTGCATCATCTTTCGCCATTGAAGAGCAAGAACATCGAGGGTGTGGATTTTGTGATCTTCCGTGAACTCACCGGCGGCATTTATTTTGGAAAAAAAGAAACCAACGAGTCGGGCACCACTGCTACAGACGACTGTACCTATACCCGCGACGAAATTGAACGCATAGCTCAGCTTGCCTTTGAATCAGCCGGCAAACGACGCAACAAGCTCACGCTGGTAGATAAGGCCAATGTGCTGGAAACATCCAGGCTCTGGCGCAAGGTAGTGCAGGATATGGCGGCGGATTACCCGGCTGTTGCGGTTGACTACATGTTTGTAGACAACGCTGCTATGCAGATCATCCTGAACCCGAAACAATTTGATGTGGTCCTGACGGAGAACATGTTTGGTGATATTATCAGCGATGAAGCAAGTGTGATCAGTGGCTCTCTTGGCCTGCTGCCTTCTGCCTCCATCGGCAGCGGATCTGCCCTCTTCGAACCTATTCATGGATCATATCCGCAAGCCGCAGGTAAGGATATCGCAAACCCGTTGGGATCGATTCTTTCAGCCGCCATGTTGCTGGATCATTTTGGTCTGGGTGAAGAAGCAACGCTGGTGCGGGATGCGGTCAACTGGACATTGCAAAATGGTTTTGTTACAAAAGATATCGACCCGGTAAATTTTTATTTCACAGCAACCCTTGGCGAATTGATCAGTGACTACGTTGCTGGCAAAATACCAGGCTCTGTAAAACAGGAGAACATTGAACTGAGGAAGTCCACCATTATCTGATAAGCATCCATCCGCCCGAGAAACCCAGCTCTTTTTATTTAAATAATACAGGAATTTTTACCGAACCATGAAAACTCCTGTTTGATTATTCAACCGGCGGGTGTATATTTACAACAGTACACTCTTCATGCGTAATAATAACACACATATCGTTTCCGGCTTGTTACAGGTGATTATCGTGGTGGTGATTATTATTATTCCAATTGCGCATGGAGGTGGAACCTGTATCTGATAAATCGAATAAATTAAATACAACCCGCCTCCAAAAGGCGGGTTTTTTTTTGCGCAAAATAGTCTCATGGCATCCTATTATAATGAACATACGATCATCTGGCATAATGGCCAATTTGTAAAAGCCTCGGAGGCAAGGATAGATCTGTACAGCCAATCGCTGCACTATGGCTATTCAGTCTTTGAAGGCATAAGAGCCTACCGGACAGAGAGTGGGGAAACAAAGATCTTTAAGGCTACCGAGCACTACGACCGCTTGCGTGCCTCTGCTGACGCACTGAACATACCCTACCATTGGAGCACAGCCGAGTTGATTGCAGTGACATACGAAGTCCTGTCGCGTAACAGCTTCAGTGATGCTTATATCAGGCCCGTCGTTTATGCACCGGCCAACATGAGTTTCAACAGGAACAGTGAATCATACCTTGTCATTGAGGCCTGGGAAATGCAGCCGTTCCTTGGAGACAAATTGCTTCGGGTAAAGCTATCATCATTTCAACGACCAAACCCACAGGGCTTTCGGATACACGCAAAGGCAGGTGGCCACTATGTCAACTCGATCCTTGCCAGCCAGGAAGCAAAAGCGGCAGGATATGATGAAGCCTTGCTTACAGACGTGCACGGGTATGTTGCAGAAGGACCCGGAGCCAACCTCTTCCTGGAAAAAGATGGAAAACTTATAACGCCTTCAACGGGTAATATCTTACCCGGCATCACACGGGCAACCGTCATCGAACTATGCCGCGAAATGGAAATTCCCTGTGAAGAGCGAAAGGTGACCGTGCAGGAACTACTCCGTGCCGACGCCGTATTTTATTGCGGCACAGCAGCAGAGATCATCGGATGGGAAAGCCTCGATGACATGGTTTTGCGGATGGATTGGGATAAAACATACAGCCGAAGAATCCAACAGGCATATAAATCACTGGTAACAGAAAAACAACCGGTAGCGCACAGCAAAGCGATACCTGCGTAACTATAACAATGAACGAACTGAACAGATACTCGAAGACGATCACCCAGGACCCGACTCAACCTGCCGCCCAGGCCATGCTCTATGGCATCGGCCTGACCGAAGAAGACCTGGACAAGCCACAGGTAGGCATTGCGAGCATGGGCTATGATGGAAACACGTGCAACATGCACCTGAATGACCTGGCAAAGACAGTAAAACAATCTACCTGGGACAATGACCTTGTAGGCTTGATCTTTAATACCATCGGAGTAAGCGATGGTATGAGTAATGGCACGGAAGGCATGCGTTATTCCCTCGTCAGCCGCGATATCATTGCTGATTCAATCGAGGCAGTATGTGGCGCCCAGTATTATGACGCATTGATCGCCATTCCGGGTTGTGATAAGAATATGCCCGGCAGTGTCATCGCGATGGCAAGACTGGACCGACCGGCGATCATGGTATATGGAGGAACGATCGCCCCCGGTCAGTACAAGGGTGAAGACCTGAATATCATTTCAGCATTTGAAGCCCTCGGCAAAAAACTTGCAGGCGAACTGACAGACGAGGATTTCAAAGGGATCGTTCGCCACAGTTGCCCCGGAGCCGGTGCCTGCGGCGGAATGTACACAGCCAACACCATGGCTGCAGCCATCGAAGCACTGGGCATGAGTCTACCCTACTCATCTTCAAATCCTGCGTTGAGTGAGGAGAAACAAAAGGAATGTGCTGCAGCCGGGAAGGCAATCCGCTTACTGCTGGAAAAAGATATCCGCCCCTCATCGATCATGACGAGGAAGGCATTTGAAAATGCTGTTACAGTGATCATGGTGCTTGGTGGCAGCACAAATGCGGTATTGCACCTCATAGCCATGGCCCGCAGCATCGGTGTATCATTTACGCAGGATGACTTCCAGGCCATCAGTGATAAAACCCCGGTGCTTGCAGATTTCAAACCATCGGGCAAATACCTGATGCAGGATCTTCATCAGTATGGCGGCGTACCTGCTGTGATGAAATACCTGCTGAGCAAAGGGATGCTTCATGGTGACTGCCTCACTGTTACCGGCAAAACGCTCGCCGAGAACCTCGCTGAAGCACCATCATTGGATTTCACCAAACAAAATATCATACTTCCCATCGAAAGGCCTCTCAAAGCCACCGGTCATCTCCAGATACTATATGGTAACCTGGCAAGCAAGGGCAGTGTTGCAAAAATCTCAGGTAAAGAAGGTGAGCGGTTCTCAGGCCCGGCGCGCGTATTTGATGGTGAGTTTGAACTGATAAACGGCATCAACTCCGGTAAGATAAAAGCAGGAGACGTAGTCGTGATCCGCAACGTAGGTCCGAAAGGCGCACCCGGCATGCCTGAAATGCTGAAGCCAACCTCTGCCATTATCGGTGCAGGCCTCGGCAAATCAATTGCCCTGATCACCGACGGCCGCTTCAGTGGCGGTACGCACGGCTTTGTGGTAGGTCATATTACGCCGGAGGCATTTGAAGGCGGGCTGATCGCGTTTGTGGAAGACAATGACCTTATCGAAATCGACGCCACGAATAACCGGATCGATCTCCGTGTAACTGACGAGGAGATTGCACGCCGTAAAGCACAGTGGACAAAACCCGCATTGAAAGCGAAAAAAGGCATCCTGTTCAAATACGCCATGCATGTGAAGGATGCAAGTGAAGGATGCGTAACAGATGAAGCTTAACGAAAGAAATAACTAATTCCATGGAAACATTACAGACCATTCCCGCAGCACGTCCCAAGGCCTTGCCCATTACTGAGAATATCAGTGGCAGTGAGGCTGTGTTAAAAGCGTTGATTGCCGAGAATGCGGAGATCGTATTCGGTTATCCTGGCGGAGCGATCATGCCGATCTATGATGCGTTGTATGACTATACAGACCGCATCAATCATATTCTCGTACGGCACGAGCAGGGCGCCATCCACGCCGCCCAGGGCTTTGCCCGAACAAGCGGTAAAGTAGGCGTGGTATTCGCCACAAGTGGACCAGGTGCAACCAACCTGGTGACCGGGCTGGCAGATGCCATGATCGATTCCACGCCGGTTGTCTGTATCACCGGGCAGGTATTTGCACACCTGTTGGGAACAGATGCATTCCAGGAAACAGATGTGATCAATATTACCACACCTGTAACCAAATGGAATTACCAGGTAACCGACGCAACAGAGATACCCGCAGTACTCGCGAAAGCGTTTTACATAGCCGGTAGCGGAAGACCCGGGCCGGTACTGATCGATATCACCAAGAATGCGCAACTGCAGAAATTTGATTTTACCGGGTATCAAAAATGCACCCACATCCGCAGCTATCGCCCTAAACCGATCGTGAGAAAACAATACATAGAAGAAGCAGCAAAACTGATCAACAGTGCAGAGCGACCCTTCGTTGTATTCGGGCAGGGTGTTATCCTCGGCAAAGCAGAGAAAGAATTTTTACGCTTCATCGAGAAAGCAGGCATACCTGCAGCCTGGACCATCCTGGGCATGAGCGCAATTCCTACAGATCATCCACTAGCGGTGGGCATGCTGGGCATGCATGGAAACTATGGTCCCAATGTATTGACCAACGAATGTGATGTATTGATAGCAATCGGTATGCGGTTCGATGACCGCGTCACGGGCCGGCTGGATAAATACGCGAAGCAGGCAAAGATCATCCACCTTGATATCGATCCGGCAGAGATCGATAAGAATGTGAAAACTGCTGTCCCGGTCTGGGGTGATTGCCGCGAGACATTGCCGATGCTTACTGAGCTTGTAGAACAAAAAGTATATCCCCAGTGGCTGGAGCGGTTTCACCAGCACCGTGAAGAGGAAGAAGCAAAGGTGATCCGCCCGGAAATGAACCCGGAAACGGATATCATGACCATGGCAGAGGTAATCAGGGAGTTGAATCTGCTCACCCGCGGCGAAGCGATCATCGTAACGGATGTGGGCCAGCACCAGATGGTGGCCTGCCGGTATGCACAATTCAATCGCAGCAAAAGTAATATCACCAGCGGCGGCCTCGGTACTATGGGATACGCATTGCCCGCAGCTATCGGCGCAGCTTATGGCGACAATTCAAGGCCTACCATTGCCATCATCGGTGATGGCGGTTTCCAGATGACACTCCAGGAACTGGGCACGATCATGCAATTCCGGCCAAAAGTGAAGATCATCATACTAAATAACCAGTTCCTCGGTATGGTGCGGCAATGGCAGCAGCTTTTCCACGAAAAACGCTATTCATTTGTCGACATCACCAGCCCCGATTTCGTACTGGTGGCAAAAGGATTTGGTATACCGGGAAAAAGTATCAGCGAGCGTGGGGACCTGGTAACGGCACTTCGTGAAATGCTGGAGAACGATGGAAGCTACCTGCTCGAAGTGATGGTGGGAAAAGAGAACAATGTGTTCCCCATGGTTCCCCAGGGCCGCGGTGTAGCGGAGATCATTCTTTCGAAAGACGAACTATGAATCTGAGGTTGAGGTTGAGTTTTCAGTTTTGATTTTTAAGTTTTTTTATGAAACAGGAATATACCATAACAGTTTACACGGAGAACCAGATCGGTCTGCTGAACCGCATTGCGATCATTTTTTCCCGGAGAAAGATCAATATCGAAAGCCTGAATACCTCTCCTTCCGAAGTGGACAGCGTACACCGCTTTACGATCGTCATCAACGAAACAGAAGAGGTGGTGCGCAAACTCTGCCGCCAGATCGAGAAGCAGGTGGAAGTATTGAAAGCCTATTACAATACACAGGATGAGATCGTGTGGCAGGAACTGGCGCTGTACAAAGTGCCTACCGACATCATTGCTGAATCCGTAAAAGTCGAAAGGCTGCTCCGTGAGCATGGGGCAAAAGCGGTGGTGATCCGTAAGGACTACACCGTATTCGAAGTGGCCGGGCACAGGGAAGAAACCGATAACCTCATTCGCGTGCTGGAGCCATACGGCCTGATCGAATTTGTAAGAAGCGCACGCGTAGCCATCATCAAGGACAGTGAAGGGTTTCACCAGAAGCTCCGTGAATTCGAATACCGTGAGCCAGGTGAAGAAGCCGCAGAGAACGAATACCTCAACGAAAATGAAAAGATATTCACCATGTAAGGTGATGAAAATTGATAACCCAAGACCTAAACATCTAAAACAAATACCATGGCAAAGTTAAATTTCGGGGGCGTTGAAGAAAACGTTGTTACCCGCGAGGAATTCCCACTCAGCAAAGCGCAGGATGTGCTGAAGAATGAAACCGTAGCAGTAATCGGGTACGGCGTACAAGGCCCCGGCCAGGCCCTCAACCAGCGTGATAATGGCATCAACGTGATCGTTGGCCAGCGTAAGAATTCAAAAACATGGGATAAAGCCGTGAAAGACGGATTCGTTCCCGGCGAAACATTGTTTGAAATTGAAGAAGCACTGCAACGTGGTACCATCATCTGTTACCTGCTCAGCGATGCAGCACAGATCGCACTTTGGCCAACGGTGGAAAAACTCCTTACTCCCGGCAAAGCTTTATACTTTTCTCATGGATTCGGTATCACCTTCAATGATCAGACAGGCATCAAGCCGCCGGCTGGCGTGGATGTATTCCTTGTGGCGCCAAAAGGCTCAGGTACTTCGCTTCGTCGCATGTTCCTGCAGGGCCGCGGTCTGAACAGCTCTTATGCCATTTACCAGGATGCAACAGGCAAAGCATTTGAACGTGTTGTAGCCCTTGGCATCGCTGTCGGCAGCGGATACCTTTTCGAAACAGATTTCAAGAAAGAAGTTTACAGCGATCTTACCGGTGAACGCGGAACGCTCATGGGTGCCATACAGGGCATATTCGCTGCGCAGTACCAGGTGTTGCGCGATAACGGCCACAGCCCCAGCGAGGCATTCAACGAGACTGTTGAGGAACTCACGCAATCGCTCATGCCACTGGTGGCAGAGAACGGCATGGACTGGATGTATGCCAACTGCTCGACGACCGCACAACGCGGCGCGCTGGACTGGTGGAAAAAATTCCGTGACGCAACCGCGCCTGTTTTCCAGGAATTGTATCAAAGCGTTGCCACTGGCAAAGAATCACAACGCTCCATCGATAGCAACAGTAAGTCAGACTATCGCGAGAAGCTGGAAGAAGAACTGAAAGAACTCCGCGAAAGTGAACTCTGGCAGGCAGGCAAGACGGTTAGAAGCCTGCGCCCGGAAAATCAAAAACCAGCCCCCGCTCCTGCTGAATCATCTACCAAGGATGTTTTCCGCAAACAGGCGCTCAAAGCTGAATCGATCGGCTAAGACAAATATCAATCATGAACGATACCGTGCAATATAAAGAAGCCAGGGACATAAGCAACAGCCCGACAACCGTCGGTGCTGTTGCCAGCCTTGACTTCCTGGCCGCCGCAAAGCGATTGAAAGATGTAGTCACGCGCACACCGCTGCAACTCAACCTGAATCTTTCAAGAAAATATGATTGCAAGGTCTATCTGAAAAGGGAAGATCTCCAACTCGTGAGGTCGTATAAATTACGAGGTGCCTATAATATGATCTCCCGGCTGCCCAAAGAGCAGCTTGATCGCGGAGTGGTTTGCGCCAGCGCAGGAAATCACGCGCAGGGATTTGCCTACAGTTGCCGGCAGCTCGGCACACGCGGCGTTGTATTCATGCCTATCATCACGCCCGGACAGAAAGTCAACCAGACCCGGATGTTCGGTGAAAAATTTATAGAGATCATCCTGGTCGGCGACACGTTCGATGATTGTGCTGTTGCAGCAAAAAAGTATACGGAAGACAACGGCATGACCTTTATTCCACCATTTGATGATTATCGCATCATTGAAGGGCAGGGAACAGTTGGCGTAGAGATCGCTGAAGACCTATCGCATGCAGATTTCATTTTTCTTCCTGTCGGTGGTGGTGGACTTGCCGCCGGGGTCGGCAGTTTTTTTAAACAACATTCGCCATCTACGCGCATCATCGGGCTGGAGCCGGAAGGCGCACCCTCCATGTATGAAGCGTTGAAAGCGGGCCATCCGGTAACCCTGCCCAGCATCGACCGGTTTGTAGATGGTGCTGCGGTAAAAAGAGTGGGTGAACTAAGCTTTTCTATCTGCCGGGAAGTGCTCGATGATATGCAGCTTGTTCCCGAAGGTGAAGTTTGCTCTACCATTCTACGGCTTTACAATGAGGAAGCGATAGTGGCAGAACCTGCCGGCGCATTATCCGTTGCCGCCCTTGGGCAGTATGCATCACAGATCAGGGGTAAAACAGTGGTATGTGTGGTGAGCGGCAGCAACAATGATATCGACAGGATGCCGGAAATAAAAGAAAGAAGCCTGCAACACCAGGGACTGAAACATTATTTTCTGGTAAACTTCGCGCAACGTCCGGGTGCGTTGAAAGAGTTTGTAAATAAAGTGCTCGGCGAACAGGATGACATCACCCGTTTCGAGTACATGCAGAAGACAAATAAAGACAGCGGTCCGGCGCTGATCGGGGTTGAATTGAAACAGCGATCGGACTATTCCCGGTTGTTGGAAAACATGAAGAAATACAATATCAACTATACCGAATTAAACAAGAACGACACCTTGTTTGGTTACCTGGTGTAGGATAAAGACACGAACATCCGATAGTCTTTATTTAATGTGGAAAACTGACGCTAAATCCGGGGTTTTTTTGAATAAAATTCAGTAATTTAGGTCGTTTGCTTGCAATATTCTCAGCCTAACCATTTTCTATTATATTTTTTCTAAACAAAACTATTGCCAATGGCAAGCAATTCTGGTTTGTACCACCCTTCTTTTGAGCATGATGCATGTGGTATCGGCTTTGTGGCAAACATCAAAGGAAATAAATCGCACCAGAACATCTCGGATGCACTCACGGTACTGGAGAACATGGAACATCGGGGTGCATGTGGTTGCGAGAATAATACCGGTGATGGCGCGGGGATCATGATCCAGATGCCGCATGAATTTTTCTTTGACGAATGTGTCCGGCTTGGTATTCATCTCCCCTCCTTTGGCAAATATGGTGTGGGAGTTATTTTCTTTCCCCGCGAGATAAGGCTGCGGGAGGAATGTCGAGACATCTTTAATCGTACTGCGGAAACGTTAGGGCTGGAGATCCTTGCTTACCGCAAGGTTCCCGTTAACACCCATGACATCGGCCCAACAGCGCTCAGTGTAGAACCTGAAATCGAGCATGTATTCATTGCCTGCCCCGATCACATCTCCAACCCCGAGGAATTTGAACGCAAACTCTATGTTCTCCGCAACTTCGCAACCAATACAATCTCGAATACGGTAAGAAAAGATGAGATAGGTTTTTACATTGCTTCCCTTTCCTATAAGACGATCGTCTACAAAGGGCAACTTACCAGTCACCAGGTACGGAACTATTTCACAGACCTTAGCAACAAGCGCATGGTAAGTGCATTTGGCCTGGTACATTCACGTTTTGCCACGAATACATTTCCTTCCTGGAAACTCGCTCAGCCATTCCGCTTCATCGCCCACAATGGCGAGATCAATACGTTGCAGGGCAATCTCAACTGGCTTAAGACAAGCGAAAAAAATTTCACATCACCGTATTTTACCAAAGAAGAAATGGACATGCTGTTACCGATCGTTGCCAATGGGCAATCGGATTCGGCGTGCCTGGACAATATGATCGAGCTGCTCGCGCATACAGGGCGTTCGCTGCCGCATGTGATGATGATGCTGATCCCCGAGGCATGGGATGGCAATCAGCAGATGGATCCCCTGAAAAAAGCGTTTTATGAATTTCACTCTGCATTCATGGAACCCTGGGATGGACCTGCATCAATTTCATTTACCGACGGCAAGATTATTGGCGCCACACTTGACCGGAACGGTCTTCGTCCTTCCCGGTATTGTGTGACCAAAGATGACCGTGTCATCATGGCTTCAGAGACAGGCGCATTACCGGTGCACCCCTCCATGATCATCGAAAAAGGGCGGCTGCAGCCGGGCAAGATGTTCGTAGTGGACATGGAACAGGGCCGCATCATCAGCGATGAAGAATTGAAACGAACCATCTGCTCACAAAAACCGTATGGCGAGTGGTTGAATAAATATAAGATCAGGCTCGAAGAGCTCCCTGAACCCCGCATCATGTTCACACATCTGGAGCATGATCAGGTATTCAAATACCAAAAAGCGTTCGGGTATACGACAGAAGACCTGGACACCATCATCACCCCGATGGCCCTGGATGGCAAGGAGCCACTCGGCTCCATGGGTTCCGATACGCCGCTGGCCGTGCTTAGTGATCAGCCACAACACCTGAGCAGTTATTTCAAACAATTATTTGCACAGGTAACCAATCCCCCGATCGACCCGATTCGCGAGCGACTGGTAATGTCACTCGCGAGCTTTGCGGGTAACAATGGCAACCTGTTGATAGAAGACCCGCTCACCTGCCACAGTGTTGCGCTTAAACATCCCATTCTCACGAATCATGAACTGGAAAAGATCCGCAGTATCGATACCGGGTTGTTCCAGGCAAAGACATTGCAATGTTATTTCAAGGCAGATGGTAAATCCGGCTCATTGAAAGCCGCGCTGGACCGGATCTGTCGCTATGCTGTGGATTCTGTAGAAGATGGTTTCAAAGTATTGATCCTGCAGGACCGTGCGATAGATTCTGACCACGCCCCTATTCCATCCTTGCTTGCGGTGGCCGCTATTCATCACCACCTTATCCGCAAGGGCATGCGTGGCCAGGTGGGTATCATCGTTGAAGCCGGTGATGCGTGGGAAGTACATCATTTTGCCTGCCTGATCGCATTTGGGGCCACAGCCATCAATCCTTACCTCGCACTCTCCTCTATCAGGGACATGAAAGAGCGGGGAAAATTACAAACAAGCCTGCATGAAGATGAGCTCAAGAAGAATTACATCAAAGCCGTCAATGAAGGTCTCCTGAAAGTGTTTTCCAAAATGGGTATCTCCACCCTGCAGTCTTACCAGGGGGCGCAGATATTCGAGATACTTGGCATCAACCGTGAAGTTGTCGATAAGTACTTTACCGGTGCCACGTCAAGGATCGAGGGGATGGGCCTGGATGAGATCGCAAGGGAAGCGCTGGCAAAACATTACTTCGCATTCAGCAGGAAAGACATACCGGTGGACAGGCTTCCTGTTGGTGGAATATTTCAATGGAAAAGGAAAGGCGAGTTTCACCTCTTCAATCCGCAAACGATCCACCTGCTCCAACATGCGACCCGCACCAACGATTATACGACATTCAAGAAATACTCGAAGCTGGTGAATGAGCAGGGAGAAAAAGCCTGCACATTGCGCAGCCTGTTTCGTTTCAAAAAAACCAATGCCTCAATCCCGCTTGAGGAAGTGGAACCGGCGGAAAACATTTATAAGCGTTTTGCCACGGGTGCAATGAGCTTCGGTTCGATTTCGTGGGAAGCGCATACCACGCTGGCTATCGCAATGAACCGGCTGGGAGGAAAAAGCAATACCGGCGAAGGAGGTGAAGATGAAAGCCGTTATGACCGGCTGCCCAATGGCGATTCAATGCGGAGTTCGATCAAGCAGGTTGCCTCAGCGCGGTTTGGTGTGACCAGCCTTTATCTTACCGAAGCAGATGAACTGCAGATCAAGATGGCCCAGGGCGCCAAGCCCGGTGAGGGCGGACAGTTGCCCGGTCATAAGGTAGATGAGTGGATCGGCCGGACAAGACATTCCACACCGGGCGTGGGGCTGATATCGCCACCACCGCACCATGATATATATTCAATAGAAGATCTTGCACAGCTCATATTCGATCTGAAGAATGCCAACAGGAAGGCGCGTATCAGCGTCAAACTCGTGAGCAAGGCCGGAGTTGGCACCATAGCCACAGGTGTTACCAAAGCAAAGGCGGATGTTGTGCTGATTGCCGGCCATGATGGCGGCACAGGTGCTTCGCCGGTATCATCTATCAGACATGCAGGGTTGCCCTGGGAACTTGGGCTTGCAGAGACCCACCAGACACTTGTGAGAAATAAATTAAGGAGCCGTGTAGTGGTACAGGCTGATGGCCAGATGAAGACAGGCCGCGATATTGCCATAGCAGCATTGCTTGGTGCAGAGGAATGGGGCATTGCCACCGCTGCCCTTGTAGTGGAAGGCTGTATCCTGATGAGAAAATGCCATCTCAATACATGCCCCGTTGGCGTAGCAACACAGGATCCTGACCTGCGGAAGCGGTTTACCGGCGCAGCGGAGCATGTGGTGAATTTCTTCCAGTTCATGGTAAGAGAACTACGAGAGATCATGGCAGAACTTGGTTTCAGAACGATCAATGAAATGATCGGCCAGGTTCAGAACCTGGAAATGCGGGATGATGTTTCTCATTGGAAATACAGCAAGCTGGACCTTTCGCCCGTGTTATACAAAGAGCCTGCATCGCAGTACACCGGGCTCTACTGCACAGAACAGCAAGATCATGGGATTGACAATATCCTCGACTGGAAATTGCTGGAAGCTGCAAAACCAGCCATTGATCATAAAACGAAAGTGACCGGTTCATTTGACATAGTCAACACCGACCGTACAGCAGGTACGCTGTTGTCAAATGAGATCACCAAAAAATACCGGGCAGAAGGTTTGCCGGATGATACCATTCACTTCCGTTTCAGTGGAACCGCTGGCCAGAGCTTCGGTGCCTTCAATACACGCGGAATCACGCTCGAACTGGAAGGTGATGCCAACGACTATTTCGGTAAGGGACTGAGCGGTGCCAGGCTGATCATTTATCCATCAAAGAAAGCATCGTTTGTACCCGAGGAGAACAGCATCATAGGAAATGTTGCCTTTTATGGGGCAACTGCGGGCGAGGCGTTTATTCGCGGTAAAGCGGGCGAACGGTTTGGCGTTCGTAATTCAGGCGCAAATGTCGTTGTGGAAGGTGTGGGTGATCATGGTTGCGAATACATGACTGGAGGCCGTGTAGTGATACTGGGTGATACAGGCAGGAATTTCGCAGCCGGGATGAGCGGTGGTATTGCGTATGTATACGATGTAAAAAATAAGTTCAGGGATAACTGCAATACGGAAATGGTTGATCTTGATCCATGTGGTCTTGAAGATAAAAACGGGCTGTTCACCATGATCCAGCGCCACCTCGAATACACTGGAAGTTCCGTCGCGCGTTTTATCCTGGAGGATCTCGACAACCAGCTACAACATTTTGTCAAAGTATTCCCAACGGATTACAAGAAAGTGTTGCTGTCAAAAAAAGTATCTGTTCCTGCTCAATAAAGATCATGCGCCGCGGCGCGATAAACTAACAAGTATGGGTAAACCAACAGGTTTTAAAGAATACACCAGGGAGATGCCCGCAAAGCGCCCTGTTTCGGAAAGGCTGCGGCACTATGGTGAGTTCGTTGAACGCTATAGCGCCGAAAAATTGAATCAGCAGTCTGCGCGCTGCATGAACTGCGGCGTTCCATTTTGCCACAATGGCTGCCCACTGGGAAATGTAATCCCCGAGTTCAATGATGCCGTGTACCGGCAGGACTGGAAAGAAGCATATGATGTGCTGACATCAACGAATAATTTCCCCGAGTTCACGGGCCGTATCTGTCCGGCACCCTGTGAATCTGCCTGTGTGCTGGGTATTAACCAGCCTCCGGTAGCGATCGAGGAGATCGAGAAACACATCATTGAAATTGCTTTTGAAAAAGGTTTTGTACAACCAAGGAAACCTAACCTGCGCACAGGACGTAAAGTGGCCGTGATAGGCAGCGGACCAGCGGGACTTGCTGCTGCTGCACAGTTGAACAATGCCGGCCACCAGGTAACCGTATTTGAGCGCGATGATAAACCAGGTGGACTGCTTCGTTATGGCATCCCTGATTTCAAACTCGAGAAGTGGGTAGTGGAAAGAAGAATAAAATTAATGGAGGAAGAAGGAATCGTCTTTCAATGCAATGCCTATGCAGGACAGAACGTACAGGTGAATGACCTGCTGCGTGAATTCAATGCCATTGTGCTTGCCTGCGGCTCAACGGTTCCGCGTGATCTGCCGGTACCGGGTCGCGAACTGGAAGGGATTTATTTCGCGATGCAGTTCCTGAAACAACAGAATAAACGAAACGCAGGTCTTGATCCATTGGCAAATCCGCAGATCGAGAGTAACATCCTTGACAAGCAAATACTGGCAACGGGCAAGAATGTAGTAGTAATCGGAGGTGGTGATACCGGCTCTGACTGTGTGGGTACCTCCAATCGCCAGGGCGCAAAATCAGTGACGCAATTCGAGTTGCTGCCAAAACCCGGCGTGGAAAGAACGAACAGCATGCCCTGGCCTTCTTACCCTATGCTACTTAAAACGACCACGTCACATGAGGAAGGTTGTGAGAGACATTGGGCAGTTGCTACAAAAGAATTCATCGGCGATGGAGAGGGGAAATTAAAAGCACTGAAACTGGTAGACCTGGAATGGAAGATCACAGAAGACGGCAGGCCCGCGCAATTCACGGAAGTACCCGGCTCGGAGCGGGAAATCCCCTGCGACCTGATCCTATTGGCGATGGGTTTTCTCCATCCTGCCTCAGACGGTCTTCTGCAGTCGCTGGAAATAGAAAAAGATGAACGGGGCAATGTAAAGGCGGCAGAACGCAGCTATAAAACCAGTTTACCGAAGATCTTCGCAGCGGGTGATGTGCGCAGGGGACAATCGCTTGTGGTATGGGCGATCAGTGAAGGCCGGGAATGTGCCCGGAAAGTGGATGAGTTCCTGAACAATGGGATATCGCTGCTGGAAACGAAAGACGATGTGCTTCGGGTGCAGACGGCGTGACAAAGAATCAAGATTTTAAGTAACCCGCCCAAAGCGGGTTATTTTTTTCACCATTTTACAGATTATATATTTTAATAATTAGTACTTTATCAACAAATTGTTCTAATAATCGAGAGATTGTTCAAATAATTTTCAAATAAAAAATCATTTATTATATAAATTATCTAATTTAGGATAGACGATTGCCGCATTAACTATTTATCTAATATTAAACCCAACTGTTTCTGTTATGAGTAAAACAACTGTCAAACAGGTTGCGCCCTTCGTCGTTCTTGCGGCGGTAGCCATTGCTGCGATCTTCGTTTCCCCGGCTTCTTCCTTCGACCCTGCTACGGTACTGGGTGAAGATGGCAAAACTCCTAAATATGTATATAATAGTGGCGACATTGCGTGGATGCTTGTTTCCTGCGCATTCGTTTTCCTGATGACCCCCGCTCTCGCCTTCTTTTACGGTGGCATGGTCGGACGGAAAAATGTTTTGTCGACTATGATGAAAAGCACCGTCTCGGCTGGTATCATTTCCGTGCTCTGGATCGTGGTGCAGTTCAGTCTTTGCTTTGGTAAATCGATCAATGGCATCATTGGCGATCCCCGCACCTTCCTTTTCTTTAAAGACGTAATGAATGGAGAACCATGGAGCCTGGCAGCCACCATCCCCCTTCCCCTATTCGCGTTTTTTCAATTGATGTTTGCCATCATCACACCAGGCCTGGTGGTGGGTGCGGTGGCTGAGCGGATCCGTTTCAGTTCCTATACTCTATTCATTGTACTCTTTGGTATCCTCGTTTATGCACCACTGGCTCACATGGCCTGGCATCCTGAAGGATTGATGTTTAAAATGGGCGTACTTGATTTTGCCGGTGGTACTGTTGTTCATATCTCTGCAGGTATGGCTGCCCTTGCCGGTGCACTTGTTCTCAAGCCCCGCAAAGTGGAAAAAGCAAGTTCACCTGCCAACATCCCTTATGTGCTGATCGGAACGGGCCTACTGTGGTTCGGATGGTTCGGTTTCAATGCCGGGAGTGCTGTCGGAGCTGGCTCCCTGGGGGTTTATGCATTTGCCACCACAAATACCGCTGCGGCTGCGGCCGGTCTTTCCTGGATGTTCTGGGATGTTATCCGCGGCAAAAAACCATCGGTACTAGGTTTCTGCATTGGCGCAGTTGTCGGTCTCGTTGCGATCACACCTGCGGCTGGTTTTGTCGGTGTACCTCAGGCCTTGTTTATCGGCTTCATTGCGGCCATCGTTTCCAACGTAGTGGCAGAGTTTCTCAAAGCAAAAACCAGGTACGATGATCCGTTGGATGTATTTGCCTGCCACGGCGTCGGCGGTATCACGGGTATGCTGCTTACGGGTGTGTTTGGAAACAAGGCAGTGAATGCCGCCGTTCCGGAAAGCGGCCAGTTTCTGATACAATTGCAGGGCATGGCTATCGCGGTCGCGTATAGTTTTGCAGCGTCCTTTATCATCTTCAAACTCATCAACCTGATCATGCCAATCCGCGTGACCCAGGAAGAAGAAGCAGAAGGACTTGATGCCTCACAGCATAATGAAAATTATGTGCAGGGCACCCTTCTCGTTCACAGCAATGGTACAGTTATCGAAAAACCGATAACGCACTAAGCAACCCTCGCTCCCCTCATAAAATAGAAAAAGGCACAGATAAGTCGGGCTAAACTTCTCGCAAAAGTTTAGTCCTGCTGTGCCCTTTCCTTAACATCTAAAATGTAAATACAATGTTACGAAAATTATCATTGGCAGCATCTGCCTGCCTTTTACTTCTGTGTGTTCACGCCCAGGATCAGGATACTACCAAATCATTGACCATTTCCGGAAATGCCGACGCTTACTATCGCTACAATTTTGCCGGAAATCAATCTGCACCCAACAACTTGACCAGTTTTACCAACTCCCAAAATTCATTCGAGCTTGGCATGGCCTCCCTTCGGGCGGATGCGACCGCATTGAGCGGCAAAGTAGGAGCTACTGTTGATCTTGGTTTCGGACGCCGGGCCCAGGAGTTTTCCTACAACGATGGTGAGGTTGATAACGCAAATGGTTTTTTTTCGCTGAATAACATCAAACAGGCGTTTATCACCTACTCTCCTTCATCTAACCTGAAATTCACCATGGGTAAATTTGGTACCCACGTGGGCTACGAACTGCTTGATGCCCCGCTCAACCGTAACTACAGCATGAGCTATATGTTCACCAACGGGCCGTTTTTCCATACCGGTCTGAAGGCCGACATCACCGCAGGTTCGGTGGGCTTCATGCTCGGTGTGGCCAACTACACCGATCAGTCCACATCCACTACCTCCGTCAAAACGGCACTGGCGCAGGTCAGCGGTGGTGTTGCTGATGGCAAGTTCAAATTTTATCTCAACTATGTTGGTTTTGGCGGATCGACAGATGGTGTAAATCCGAGTGGGTTGAAATCACTGAACCAGGTTGATCTTGTATTGCTCGGCACATTCAGCAGCACATTCAATGTTGGTGTAAATGCCACGATTCAAAACCGCAAACAGGTGAGCGGATCTCCCGATCCATCCGGAAGCTGGTACGGAGCTGCAGCCTATCTCAATTTCGATCCAAGCGAAAAAATCGGGCTGACCTTGAGAAGTGAATACGTTGATGACTCCAAAGAAGATATCTACTTTGGTACAAATATTTTTGCCAACACACTTTCTTTGAATTATAAAGTTGGGCCACTGACCATCATCCCGGAATTGCGGTACGAAACTGCCGGTGATGAGATTTACCTGGACAAAGACCTGACGGGTACGAAGTCTTCATTCACAGGCATCCTGGCCGCGGTGTTTCGGTTTTAATATTTTGCAATGGCCCCGGTTTGTGTGTATGCGCGACCGGG
>JAEZAM010000121.1 GCA_023430465.1 Bacteroidota bacterium
CCCTACACCGATCGCCGGTGCTGACCTCGCCGCTTACCTGAAGACGTTACAATCCAGCCAGATCGAGGCGATAGAGATCATCACAAACCCGTCGGCGCGGTATGATGCTGCGGGTAATGCAGGCATCATCAATATACGGTTGAAGAAAAATAAAAGCTTTGGCACAAACGGATCGGTGAATGCCGGTTATGCGATCGGAACTTACCCGAAATACAATGGCGGCCTTTCATTGAATCACCGCAATGCAAAAGTTAACCTGTTTGGTAACTATAACTATACCCGCAACCGGAACATCAATCACACCTATTTCTATCGCATGGTACAGGACACCCTGTTCGACCAGGCAACGATCATGACGTCAAAAAACGAAAGCCATGGGTTCAAAGCGGGTATGGATTATTTTGTCAACCGCTCCAGCACGATCGGTGTGATGGTGAATGGTAATTTCTCTGACAATACGTTTGACAGTGACGGTACTACGTTTATTTCCTATCAGCCGACGAATACACCGGTGAAGCGACTTGAGGCCGACAACCGCAGTAGCGGCAAACGCAACAACATCAATGCGAACGTGAATTATCGCTACACGGACACTTCCGGCCGTGAGCTGAATATGGACGCTGACTATGGCAGATACCGAATCGATAATGATCAGTATCAGCCAAACATTTACTTCCTGCCAGGAACCACGGTGCCAATCTTTCAACGGGTAAACAATATGATACCCTTGTCAGATATCGACATCTATAGTTTCAAAACAGACTACGATCGCAATTTCCTGAAAGGCCGCCTGGGCATCGGAGGCAAAATTTCCTATGTGGAAACATCCAACGATTTCTCCCAGTACGATGTAAACAACTCTCAAAAAAAGTATGACTCGGCACGCAGCAATGACTTCCGTTACAAGGAAAATATCAATGCTCTCTATGTAAACTATAACAGGGCCTTCAAAGGCTTTACCGTACAGGCAGGGTTGCGGATGGAAAATACCAACCTGGAAGGACGCACATCCGGTTTCCGCTGGGACGGGCAGTCAGGGGAGTTTGATGTTTATGATACGACCTTCAAGCGTCACTATACCAACCTGTTCCCAAGCGCTGGTATCACTTTCAACAAGAACCCGATGAACCAGTGGAGCATCACGGTGACAAGAAGGATCGACAGGCCCGCATACCAGAACCTGAATCCGTTCGAGTTCAAACTGGACGAGTATACTTATCAAAAGGGTAATACGGACCTGCGGCCACAGTATACAACCAGCATCGGCGTTACGAATTCATATAAATTCAAACTTACGTCTACCCTGAATTACAGCCACGTGAGTGATGTGTTCTCTCAGATCATTGATACGGCGGATAGATCGAAGAGCTTCATCACACAAAAGAACCTGGCGCAGCAGGATATCGTCAGCCTGAATATCAGTTATCCGTTCATGTATAAAAAGTTCATGGCTTTCCTGAACCTGAACTCTTACTATACACATTACGAAGCCGATTTCGGTGTTGGAAGAAAAGTGAACCTCGATGCGTTTGCCTACAATTTCTATGGTCAAATGACCTACAAACTCACGAAGACGCTTACCGCTGAGTTATCAGGCTGGTATGCCTCACCGAGCATCTGGCAGGGTACGTTCGAGAGCCGTGGTATGGGCGGTATCGATGGAGGGTTTCAGCAGGTGATCTTCAAAGGAAAAGGAAACCTGAAGCTGTCTGTAAGCGATATCTTCAAAACGATGCGCTGGTATGGTGAAAGTAATTTTGCCGGCCAGTTCCTCCGCGCGAATGGAAACTGGGAAAGCCGCCAGTTCAAGATCAATTTCACATACCGGTTTGGCAGCAGCCAGGTGAAGGCAGCCCGCCAGCGTAAAACCGGTGCAGAGGATGAAAGCAACCGCGTAGGCGGCGGCACACAGGGAGGCGGAATAGCTCCTTAAGCAGTTTAACCCAAAGACCCCAAAATATAAAGGCGCAAAGAGTATCTTATTACGTATACTCCTTGCGCCTTTGCTTATTTGCGCGCTTTGCGTAAAACCTAAATCAGCGACGTCTTTTGATCAATTTAGCAGTAAGGATCCTGATATCTGTAATGGGCCGGTCACGGTCGATTCCCTTGCTGGTTTCAGCGAGGGATATTTTTTCCACCACATCCAGCCCGGAAACCACTTCTCCAAACACCGTATAGCTCATATCCAGGTGCGGCGTCCCGCCGATTGTTTTATATACCTCCCGTTGTTCAGCGGGGATCTTTCTCTTCAGGCGCATTGTTTCCAGCGAATCCAGTCCCCCATCGGTAAAGGTTCGCCCCTGTACTATATAAAACTGGCTGCCACTGCTGGCTTTGGCCGGGTTTACGTCATCGCCTTCCCGCGCTGCAGCAAGTACGCCACGCTTATGAAAAAGCCCCGGGCGGAACTCGGCGGGTATGGTATAATTCGGCCCACCTTCACCCAATGGTTTACCGGCTTCTGCCCGCCTGCTATCAGGATCACCGCCCTGTATCATAAATCTTTTTATGACACGGTGAAAGAGTACGCTATCGTAATAGCCGGTTTTTACCAGTCCTATAAAATTATCACGGTGAAGCGGAGTTGAGTCGGACAATCGCAGGACGATGTCACCATAGCTGGTTTCTAGCAATACATCACGCTTGCGGTCTTTCTTTTTAATCTTAACGGCTGGCTGCGCGATCAGCATCGTAGCGCCGAGCAGCAGAGAGGACAATAATAGCAGATATTTTTTCATGTAATTTTTTTAAAAAATTAAAATCCATGCTCTTCAAAATACAGCAGCACATGATCCCGTAAAAAATTTTCCTGCTCCACAGGATTCATATCGGGCATTGGCTTCAATTGGCGGAAATGTGGCCAGCCGTCTTTATCCTTTCCCTGGAATTCATAAAATCCACTCGGGGTGAGTAATGAACAAATAGCCACGTGCATCAGGTCCTGCTTTTGCTCTTTTGTAAATTTTTGCCCGGCCTTTCCCGTTTCCTGGATACCGATCAGAAACAGCAACGTTTCCATATCCGGCTTTTTGCCAAAACGTTCAACAAGCCGCGCTTCCAGGTTCCACCACCGTTGTTGAAGATCATCATTTGTAAACATAGCCGCAAAGATAGGATGGGGCGCATGTGTTTACTACCAACCGTGGTCGGCGGCTTTGGTTATATTTGCGCAAATTATTCGTCGCATGCTGCAATTACAGGTACTCCGGCAGGATCCGGAAATGGTCAGGAAGAAGCTGAAGGTGAAGCATTTCGCCAACATCGAACTGGTAGACGCAATCATATCAGCAGATGACGAACGGAAGAAATTACAGGCAGAGGCGGATAACACGCTATCCCGCATCAACTCGATCTCAAAAGAGATTGGCCAATTGATGGCCAAAGGTCAGCGCGAGGAAGCGGAAAGCCGCAAGCAGGAAGTGGCGGGCTTCCGCGATAGCCTTGGACCCGTCCAGGAGGCACTCGCTACTGCAACGAAGAAAGTGCAGGATATGCTGATCACACTTCCCAACCTGCCATCCGACAATGTACCTGAAGGCCGTACGCCGGAAGACAACGTGGTCGTTCGCGAGGGTGGTCGAAAGCCACAACTTCCGGAAGGTGCTGTGCCACACTGGGACCTTATCCGGAAATATGACATCGTGGATTTTGAGACCGGCGCAAAAATTACCGGCAGTGGTTTCCCGCTCTACAAAGGAAAGGGAGCAAAACTGCAACGCTCGTTAATCCAGTATTTCCTTGATTACAATACTGCAGCCGGCTATACAGAATATTCACCGCCATTTATGGTGAATGAAGCTTCGGCCTATGGCACAGGACAGTTGCCCGACAAAGAAGGCCAGATGTATCATATGCCCGAGGACGGGTTTTACATGATACCGACATCAGAGGTACCTGTTACCAATATATACCGTGATGAGATTCTGAAAGAAGAAGCACTACCGGTGAAGATGACAGCATACTCACCCTGCTTCCGACGTGAAGCCGGCAGCTTTGGGAAAGACGTTCGCGGGCTCAACCGCGTTCACCAGTTTGATAAGGTAGAGATCGTACAGCTCACCACACCTGCAAGCAGCTACCAGGCCCACGAAGAAATGGTGAACCATATCGAAGGACTGTTACAGACGCTTGAATTGCCGTATCGGATACTGAACCTTTGTGGTGGAGATATGAGTTTTACCTCTGCGCTCACCTATGATTTTGAAGTGTACAGTGCTGCACAGGAACGCTGGCTGGAAGTAAGCTCGGTCTCAAACTTTGAAGGATACCAGGCGAACAGGCTTAAGGCCAGGTATAAGGATGCGAGCGGGAAAACACAGCTCGTTCATACGCTGAATGGAAGTTCGCTGGCGTTACCAAGGATCGTGGCCTGCCTGTTGGAAAATAATCAGACGGCTGACGGCATTGTATTGCCTCCTGCGTTACATAATTATTTTGGAGAAAAAATCATCAACTAATTTTTATATTGGTAAAAATTTGAATGATGAAATCTAGCTTTCTGGTCCTGGCCATCGCTCTTGTTGTTATTGCGTGCCAGCGCAAGTCCACGCCAAATGTATCTGACCGCACTGATTTGCCCGTAGCCCCTGCCGCTCCTGTCGCTACAGCAGCAGATATACAGGCAGGACAGGTAATCTATACCACAAGTTGCAGCCGCTGTCACAAAACAAAGCCGGTTGAAAACTGGACAGTAGACCAGTGGAATGGCATCCTGAAATCAATGATCCCGAAGGCGAAGCTCGATACGATCCAGGCAGGGCAGGTGACCGCTTATGTACATTCGAACGCTAAAAAGTTATAGCCTGTCATGATAATAATGAAGAAAGGAATGCCTGGCATTCCTTTCTTCATTTATAGAATTTTCAGTGATGTTATGGCTGAGCAAAACTGCTTCTTGGTCCGCCGGATGCGAACACAGCCAGCATCCTGGTTTTCTGTCCGGCTGTGAACATGTACATACACGCATCATCGGTATAGTCCATATAGTTCATCGTCATTTCTACAGGAGTCCCGGAGCAGGTGCTTTTATGGCCTGCTGAAGGGCAGCCATAGTTAGCAGTATTGTGCTGAGGCGTATCCCCGACAAGATCATTGCCGCAAGTGGCATCTCCCCAGATGTGGCGAAGATTCAGCCAATGACCAACTTCATGGGTTGCTGTTCTGCCCTTGTTGAATGGCGCTGCTGCAGTGCCGGTGCGGCCCATTGCATTGTCATCGATGACCACCCCGTCCGTTGCAGAGCTTCCGCCCGGAAACTGTGCATAACCGAGAATGCCCCCGCTGAGGTTGCAGACCCAGAGATTGAGCTTGGTCGTTGGGCTGGTTGGAGCGATTCCCTGCGCACTTTTTTTCATTGCATCATTGGTGCTCCATCCTGTCTTGGTAGTGGAGCGACGTTTTACCTGGTCGAGGACGAAGCGCACGCCGATGTTACCTGACTTTACGGAACCATAGGTCGAAGTGAGATTGTAATCACTGTTGGTTGCAGAGAAATCTTCATTAAGGACGTCGATCTGCGATTGTATCTGCGCCTGGGAAATATTCTGTGCAGTAGTACGATAAAGCACATTTACCACAACAGGAATTTCGATGACTCCATTTACCAGCCGAAATGCTTCGGGGTTTGCTGCTGCGCGCTGCGTGAATTCTTCAATATCCTGCATGCGTGCCCGGAGTGAAGGATCAGCCGCCATTTGCTGCTCTAGTACATCTTGTGAACTGCAACGTCGCTCGGTTGCGGTGAACGTTTCTTCTTCGGCCAGCATGTTTTCCTGGATTTCCTTGTCGGATTTGTTACATCCAAGCATCAACAGAAAGCCTCCTGTCAGGAGGATCAGGGTTTTTTTCATGTGTAGCGATTTTTGTGTGTGGGAAAAGTTGTCTCTTAAATTTATGTCAAAACTTCACCGTTCGAATCCGGTGTCTCTGCATTTTATTGCAACCAAGTATCTAATGGTTGCAACTGTGGGTAGAGTTATATACCGCTGCTCAGGGTATTTACCTAAGATGTCCGGATAAGGTGGAAAACTCGTTAAACTTTTGACTATGCTGCAGGTCTGACGTGAAAGCGTTTCGATGGCAGTTACGACACAATTGAAAAATCAGCATCTGCTATGGCGGGCGGGCTTTGGGCCGGCAGTGGAGCAGTTGCAGGATTTGTCAAGGTTCTCACCTCATGAATTTTACGACGCACTGAAAAAGGGTTCGGCCAAAAAACCGATGTATCTCCGGACTGTTGAAAATACGGCTGAGGGACTGATGGCCGGTATTGGGCGCGAAGCAAGGATGAAGAAAACAGAACTTTCACCGGAAGAACGCCGAATCCGGCAACGCCAGAATCGTCAGGGCATCCGTGATCTCAATATTGCGTGGTTGAAAGAAATGGTGAATAGTGGGGCGCAGTTGCGGGAAAAGCTTGCTTTCTTCTGGCATGATCATTTTGCCTGCCGCAACCTGAATGTTTTCTATCAGCAGGAATTATTGGATGTTCTTCGCCGCAATGCCCTCGGGAATTTCGGCACCATGCTGCGTGAAGTTTCGCGAAGCGCAGCCATGCTTAATTTTCTCAACAACCAACAGAACCGGAAGGGCCATCCGAATGAAAATTTTGCCAGAGAGGTAATGGAACTATTTACCATCGGCCGGGGAAATTACAGTGAGACCGATGTGCGGGAGGCTGCGCGAGCCTTCACGGGTTGGGCATCCAATGCAGCGGGTGAGTTTGTTTTCAGGAAGGGCCAGCATGATAACGGAACAAAGACCGTTCTCGGCAAAACCGGCAATCTCAATGGCGATGATGTGCTGGATATCCTGCTCGAAAGCCGTAAAACGGCCGGTTTCATTGCTGCCAAATTATATGCCTTTTTTGTGAATGAAAAGATCAATGAAGCTCATGTGAAGAAGCTGGCAGATGTGTTTTATAGCAGCGACTACGAAATCATGCCAGTGCTGGATCATATGTTCAGGGCAGATTGGTTTTATGATAAAGAAAATATAGGTGCGCGAATAAAGTCGCCGGTGGAGTTGCTTGCAGGTATGCAGCGGATGGTACCCATGGCGATACAGAATGAGGATTCATTGCTGGTGTTACAGCGTGTGCTTGGCCAGGTATTGTTTTATCCTCCAAATGTTGCCGGCTGGCAGGGTGGAACCGCCTGGATCGATAGCAGTACATTGATGCTGCGGTTGAGGCTCCCACAGCTTTTCAATGATCAGGACGAGTTGAATATATCTCCCAAAGACGATGATGACCAGATGATGGGGCGGCAGAGTGCTGCGGATGAAGAGGGTCAGCGTATCCGGAAGCAATCGGGTAAGAGCATGCAGGGACGGGGGATGAAGCTCATCAATGCCAACCTTGAATGGGCTAAGATGTACAGGCATTTGGAGAAAACACCCCGCGAGAAATTACTGAACAATATAGCCGGGATATTAATGCAGACAGGTACCGCGGTGAATGAGAAAGTGGTGATGAGCTATGTGGATTCTGGCAGCAGGGAAGATTTTATTCGCTCAGCAACTATCCAGTTGATGAGTACACCGGAGTACCAGTTGTGCTAGATTTGATGAGTGAGTTGATAATTAATAAAAACGGAATTCATTTTTGATACATGATATTGAAGCGTAAAGATTTTATCCAATTGGGTTCACTGGCAACAGCATCATTGATGTTGCCGAAGTTCCTGAGAGCTTTCGAGGCGCCGGCAATGGTGCCAAAGGGGAATAAGGTTGTGGTGGTGTTGCAGCTAAGTGGCGGAAATGATGGCTTGAACACGATCATTCCTGTTCGCAATGACCTTTATTATAAGGCGCGTCCGGCCTTGGGTATTAAGCGGGAGAAAGCGTTGGCGCTGGGAGATGATGCAGGCATTCATCCGGCTCTCACCGGTTTCAGGGAATGTTATGATAATGGAGAAATGGCGGTGATCAACAATGTTGGTTATCCAAATCCTGACCGTTCCCATTTCCGGAGCATGGATATTTGGCATACGGCCAGCCAGGGTCATGAGTATTGGTCAACTGGTTGGTTAGGTCGCTATCTCGATGCGCAATGTGCGGGCTGCGATAAACCCACGCAGGCGATCGAGCTCGATGATGTGTTGAGCCTGGCAATGAAGGGCGTGGACAATAAAGGCATAGCGGTTAAAGATCCGAAGCGATTGTACGGAACGGCCAATGAACGGTTCTTCCGCGAGGTGTCACAAAGTCATGCAGATGCTGAGGCGCCGGTAGACTATTTGTATAAAACGATGGCCGCCACATTATCCTCGGCAGATTATATTTTCAAACAAAGCCGGCTGCATCCGACGGGTGCGGTGTATCCAAAGAGCGGACTTGGCAATAGTCTGAAGACAATAGCGTCACTGATATTCTCGGATATAAACACGCGGGTTTATTACGTATCGCTTGGAAGTTTTGATACACATGTAAACCAGGAGGCGCAGCAGAACAGGTTATTTACGGAGATGAATGAGGCGGTGACTGCGTTTGTAAAGGATTTAAAAGCGAATCACCGGTTTGAAGATGTGTTATTGTTCACGTTTTCAGAATTTGGCCGGCGCGTGAATCAGAATGCAAGCCGTGGTACGGATCATGGTACTGCGAACAACATGATGTTATTGAGCGGTGGTCTGAAGGAAAAGGGATTGCTGAATGCACTTCCCGACCTGGCTGATCTCAATGAAGGTGATCTGCGGCATAAGGTGGATTTCAAGGAAGTTTATGCTACGATCCTGGAGAAATGGCTGGCTGCCGATGCGGACAGGATATTGGGTGCCCGGTATGGCAGAATGAATTTTATCTGATACATTAATCCCTACTCTGCATAAGGTCCTGTGCCGGATAACGGCACGGGGCCTTTTTTATGAATCCCTCGGGGGGATGGGGTGTTTTGGTCGGGCTTGGGCCGTCCAAACCCCGCAAAATCGAAAGTTGTCAACCTTTAAAAGGTTGACAACCGTATACTCTTCAGGAGGTAGAGAATGCCTGAAACCCTCACTTTACCACCGTCAAACAAGCCGCTGACCCGGTGTTTTTCTCTTCTTCTCTATCGCGATTTTATACAAAGTATAACCCATAAACACAAAGAACGCCACACCGAGCCACTTATAACCATCCTCGCCCAATACCTTGTGCAAACCCGTCTCGGCATTCATACGGGCCAGCGTACTCTGTACCCCCGGTATGGACGAGAGAATAGCCACCAGCACACCTGCCAGCGCACCTCCCGCCACCAAACCCGTCGCAAACAAATTCCCCTTGCCAAGATCTTCTTCTTCTGCTGACAATGAAGCATTATGCTTCCTGTTCCGCCAGTCCACGATCGCGCGGATGGTGCCCCCGATAAATATGGGCAAGGTGGTCGACAGCGGGAGATATATACCAATCGCGAAACTCAACGCTTTTATCCCGCAAAGCTCAACTACAATCGCAATGAAGACCCCCACCAACACAAATTGCCAGTCGAGATTTTTTGATAAAATACCTTTGATGAGCGTCGCCATGAGCGTACCCTGCGGCGCCGGATATGTCTCCGTACCAATTGCATGCTGCACACCATTCTTCAGCATCTCTGCCGTTGGTTGGTCAAGGATCTTGATGGTAGCTCCGATCGCCAGCGACGATACGATCGCGCCAACAAATAATGCGATCTGCTGATTACGCGGTGTTGCTCCCACCAGGAATCCCGTCTTTAGATCCTGGGAGGTAGCACCAGCATTTGCCGCTGCAATACAGATCATGCCACCCACCACCAATGCCATCGGTTCATATACATGCCCCGTCCATTTCACCGCAATAAAGATCAGGCAGGTTCCCATCAGAGTTGCAATGGTCATCCCGCTGATCGGGCTATTGGATGATCCTATCAGCCCAACGATGCGCGAAGCGACCGTTACAAAAAAAGCACCGAATATGATCACGAGCACACCAAGCAGCAGCTTGCTGCCAATGTTCGTTCCGGGAATAAGCGTATTCGGCATAAGGGCTATCACGAGCAACAACATGAGACTTCCCACTGCTACCACCTTCAGGGAAAGATCGCGCTCTGTTCGCGGGACATTCTGTTCGTTTACTCCGTCCACACCTGATTTTTTCAGCGAGCCCATGCTCCCCTTGAATGAAGAGATAATGGTGGGAATGGTTTTGATCAGTGTAATAAATCCACCCGCGGCAACGGCCCCGGCTCCAATCGGACGAATGTAAGCCCGGTATACGGCGTCAGACCAATCATCGAAATTATGTGTTGCCGGGTTCCATCCGAATGGGCCGCCTTCTTTGGTCACATCCGCGAGGTAACCCAGCTTGTGAAGATGCGCCGCTATCACATCCGCGCTTACCAGGCTGGATAACAGCGGTATCAGCACCAGCCAGCTCAATACGCCTCCTGCCACAAGCACACCCGCTATTCGCGGCCCGATGATGTACCCCACACCCATGTACTCCGGCGTGATCTCGCCACTCACTCTTGCCGACGGAAAGTGCTTATAGGTCTGCCTGGTGAAAAAGGAAGGCACCTCGCTGATCACATGAAATATTTTTTGCAACAACGCATAGGCAAAGGCAAAGCCCAGCCCCATAAAAGCCGTTTTTGCAAAATCACCTCCCCGCTCCCCGGCCTTCAACACCGAGGCACAGGCCGTTCCCTCCGGATACGGCAATGTTGCATGCTCCTTGACGATCAGTGACCGGCGAAGCGGTATCATCATAAGGGTACCCAATATGCCACCAAATATGGCAAGGATCAAAATGGTGAAATAGTTAAAGAAATTTCCACTGGTCGGATCGCTCAGGAACAAAAACCCCGGCAACGTAAACACCACACCTGCAGCGATACTCTCACCGGCAGACCCAGTGGTTTGAATGATATTATTTTCAAGAATCGTCGTCCGCAGAAATTTTCTGCCCAGCGTTATGGCCAGTACGGCAATGGGAATAGAGGCTGAAACTGTAAGGCCCGCTTTCAGCGCGAGGTAAACCGTAGAGGCTCCGAAGATGATTCCAAAAGCTGCGCCGGTGAGGATCGATTTGATCGTTAATTCCGGCATATTCGTCTCAGGGGACACGAATGGTTTGAACGTCGTACGTGGCTCTGCCATAAGTTAGTTTGTGTATGAAAGATAATAAAAACCCGCTGCCAAATTTCACCGGCATCTCCCGGCTTTCTACCGACAGCCAATACTGGTCACCGGTACGCCCGTCAACCCTGCCGATCAGGCGCATCCTATGATCAGGTGTCTGATTATCTTTGATAAAAAAAAACCATGAACAGCGGACGAAGAACCAACCACGAAATCGACTATAAGATCCACGGCGAAGAACTGCAATTCGTCGAAATTGAACTCGACCCTTCTGAGACAGCCATCGCAGAGAGCGGGGCCATGCTCATGATGGAAGATGGTATACGTATGCAGACAATTTTCGGCGACGGGTCTGCACAACAACCCACCGGTCTCTTCGGCAAACTGATGAGCGCAGGTAAACGTATACTTACCGGGGAAAGCCTTTTCATGACTGCATTCGAAAACGAAACCCAGGGCAAAAGAAAAGTCAGTTTTGCTGCACCTTATACGGGAAAGATCATCCCCATGGACCTGATGGAACTTGGAGGTACGATCATTGCCCAGAAGGATGCCTTCCTTTGCGCAGCAAAAGGCGTAAGTGTCGGCATTCATTTCCAACGCCGACTTGGTACCGGCATCTTCGGTGGGGAGGGATTTATCATGCAAAAAATCGAGGGAGATGGATTTGCATTCATGCATGCCGGAGGCTATGTCATGCAAAAGGAACTTCGGGCAGGCGAAGTGCTCAAGGTGGATACCGGTTGTGTTGTTGCCTATTCGCCCACGATCGATTTCGATATCGAATTCGTTCGCGGCATAAAGAACCTGGTGTTTGGTGGTGAAGGACTATTCTTCGCCCGGCTTACCGGCCCCGGAAAGGTCTGGATTCAATCCTTACCGATAAGCCGCCTCGCCAGCAGGATCATGGCTTATGGTACCTACCAGAGAAAAGAGGAAGGCAGCGTCCTGGGCGGGCTTGGTAACTTTTTTGACGGCAGGGAATAACTTCTCTGTAAGCTTGAACTTCCATAACCCTGTTGCTGATAATCACGATGATTTGAATGCAACAGGGTGATAGGGTTTTTTATGTTGCCCAAGAAATACATGCGCGTAGATCCTGATCACGGCCAGCTCCATGAATACAAAGCTGGTGGCGGTGAAGGCGATCAGTGCCATCTCGGATTTATGAATATGGCTGAACAACAGATCTATGCCGATAAAAGTGGGAGTAAAAGGCATTCCGATGATCCCCAGGCAGGCAACAAGAAACAACAGCGCCGCGCGCGGCTGCTCATAACTGTAGCCATGATAAATATCCAGGAGAATATCTTCGTCGATGTTTTCAATCCGCCGCAGGCACAAATAACCCACCAGTCCAAACACCATCGATCCGCTCAGATAAATAAACATGTACCGGTGAGTAAACTCATCATGTAAGAGAGCGATCGATAGCGTGATAAATAATTGACCCGCCAGCACAAGCAGCCAAACCTGCTTTGCATCGCCACGATCAGTGAATGACCGGATGGTGATCAGCAGGCCGGTCAGCGAGAAAGCCACTGGAAGTATGCCATACAAATCTGGCGGAAATGCATCTTCATTCAAATAAATATACACACCGGCAAGAAACATGGTAGTCAGAATGGCCACGCCTAATGGCTTCACGATCACTGACAGTACCGTACCAGCCTGCTTGAATGGATCCCATAACAGCGTTTTCATCCATTTATCCATATTCCATTCTTTGGTGGAAAGAATGTACAGGGTGTTTGTCAGCCTGCCGGCAGGCCGCTGGCCCCGTTTTCTGAAATTGAAGAACATGTCATGAATACGGTAGCTGAGCACTGATGGTGAAACGAGCAACTGGTAAGTTCGGAGAAATGCATTGCCGGCGAAATGGATCAACGCCAGCACATGCCAGCCGAGTGCGACCTCAATAAAGATCAAGCCAATCTGCGCTGCGGAAGCATACGCGATCTGCGTCTTTACAGAAGCCTGCACCCGGGCGATGGATGTGGCGATCATAGCAGTGAAAACACCAATCGAAATAATTAGTACACGGATTAAAAACAGGCCTTCCCAATATGTATATGTTCTGAGCAGGATAAAAATCCCGAGATGAACCGAAAGTGAGGCATAAAAAATAGCTGACGATGTGGTAGGTCCTTCCATCGCGCGAGGCAACCATGATGAGAAAGGCACTTGTGCAGATTTTATTGCGGCAGCCAGCACCAGCAGACCGGCAAGCAAATATCCATACCACTGATGCGTAGCAAGATGAGCGTCCACGGAGGCAGTATCGTTCAGTTGCATGAACGTGATATTCTCATGCCAGAGCTGATGACTCATCCACATAGCGAGGATAAGGCAAATATCGCTGAGGCGATAAACTGAAAGGACCTTGAACGCATTTTTGACTGGCAGGAAACGATCGCGATAAAAGCTAATCAGCAGAAACGAACTAATACCGATCAGTTCCCAACCCATGAACAACGTTTCGAAATTGCCGGAGAACACGACAAGGCAATAGCCGAGAAAGAACAGGGAAAGTGTGCTGAAGAATCGCTTATATCCTGCTTCCCTGTGCAGGTAATAACGGCTGAATATTCCGACCAGTATCATCAGCAGCGACCCGACCCAGGCAAATACTGCGGTTGTTTTATCAAAATAAAAATCTAAAAAGACTTCGATGTCCTCTGTCTGGAGAAAAACAATATGCTTATGATCAAGCGCTACTGCGCCATTGATCAGCCACCACCCGATGAAACCGGTGAGGGCGGAGAACTGGAGCAGGATGCCTGCAATCACCAGTCCCGCAAGCAGGCGTTCTTTCCGGCCTGGTATCAACAGACCGGCAACAAATACAAATAGAGGTAAGATGATAAATACCTGTAGATACTGGGACATTAGCTTTGGTTGATTACATGTACTGCCAGGTTCTCCGTAGTGGCATCGACTATATTGTTTGTTTTCATCCGTACAGATTTATCGAGCAACTCCTCAAAATGCCTGTACGTTTGCACTCCATCGGTGGCTGGTTGGTAATGGGTGAATTCGCCCTTATGGAAGTAATGAAATTCGTCAGTGATCGGGTCCATCGCCACAAGGTGTATCCACTCATTTGCGTACCATTCATACATCGCCGGGGAAGATTTGATGACGTCCAGTACCACTTCGGGGAAATGTTCCACAATGATCATAAGCCGAACCGGATCATGTACCTCTATCATCTGGAGAGGAAGACCTGGACGTAGGTCACCGTCGCTGCTATTGGCAACACCGATCAGGCCCACCACACTGTGCGGGAGTTTGGTACCTGCGCCCAGCTTGTGATTGTCAACACGGGAGAAATAATATTCTAGGTTGATGCCGCCGCACACCGGTCCCAATGGTTTCATGATACCGGCAAGAAAGTGGCCGTCGGGATCTTTTTCGTAATCGTATGAATTAAGGAAAGCCCGTCTGTCGAGAAACAGCGAACGGGTCAATTCGCGCCTGCCCACGATGCAAAGAGCGTTTGTACCATGACCGAGTTCGGGGCGAGGCTCAAACATGGAAACAGGACGTTCCGCGATGGCCTTGCGAGCCTTGGGCAGTGATGCTCCGGCAGGGATTGAGGCGAAGCGGCGGGATCGCTCCTTCGCATTCAGATCAAGCGCATGTTCGAAGCTGTTCGCATGTTGATGATGCAGTTGAATATTTTCGGCAGTCAGAACAGAAGTATCGTAGAACTCAATTTCATCTGCTGCGGTATCGTGAAGTCCGCCAACAAACTGCGTCGAATCAGGAATATGAATGCCCTGGTTTTCGAGAATGGCGCGAACCTCTTTATGATTGGCCATAAAGGCCATTACCCGGCTGTTTACGGATCCGGGTCGGCCGCTGCAGGCACCACAATCGTGTGCGCCATGATGCGGGTTATTGGCGCTGCTGGATCCATGCGCAACCAGGTAAACAATCGGAGCAAAATTGTCTGTCAGACCAACTCCGCGCAATAATGCTTCTACACGCATAGCCATTTCTCTCACAGTAAAGCCAACCTGAAGTCCATTCTCGATATGTGAGGGATCCCTGTTTTCGATCGTCAATTGCGATCCGGGATTCATGTGGGCAAAGGCGTTTGAGATCGCGGGACTCATCTTCGGCCTGAATAAATCTGCTATCATCCTCCACCCGGCATAAAATCCAAGACTTAATGAATTTGCAAACCCTGGTATCAGGTCATGCGTTGACGGATTATATAACATCTCATGCCCTCGTTTGGTATCCACGCCCTGCTCACGTATAAGGTAAGAAGGGTTTAGTGGGGCAGGACAAAGCTTGTCATAAAACTTCCCCATGGCGGGTTGGAAATAAAATTCAACACCAAAGAACCCGGGCGTTCCAAGTGTCTCACATTGGGGGTCGACAGACTCCAGGTGTCTCCTCAGCGAGCACTCGCGCTCATCAATGCAGAAGAAGGCCTGGAAGGACGGCGTCAGGGGCAAGGCAATTTCCTGCTCTTTGGCCTGCCTGATACCCGCCAGCACCTCGTCATAGTAACTCCATTCAAATGCATCCTGCCATATGCTCAGCACTTCGTTGAGCTCTGTACGGGAATGGCGTGCGAAAAGGTTGCGGGGAGACGTCATTGATTTACGCGACAACGGCCGCCAGCGTGTGCCAAGTGCCCGATCGAGCGCATCGAGCTCCAGCAATAATTCAAAGATGATCAGTTCTCTCAGCGTGATACGACGTTCATCAAGCAGCGCTTTCGGTGTCTGCTCGATGGCTTTCACCATGCCAGACCAGCCGGGATGGCTGAATTGCTGGTCAAAAAGATATTGCTTGAAAAAAGCACGGTGACCGACAATCAGGCTTAATAAATTTTCGATGGTGGTCTCCGGGTCCTGTAAAAGTTTACGTGCCCGGCCATTCCTGAAGATATGGC
>JAEZAM010000137.1 GCA_023430465.1 Bacteroidota bacterium
GTATCGAGGATAACACCTACCATGATCAGCAGTGATGTACCACCGAAGAAGGTAGAGAATCCCTGTGTCACGCCGGCACGTTGTGCGATACCCGGAAGGATACCCACGAAGGCCAGGAGAATCGCACCGGGGAAAGTGATCTTATCCATCACATTACCGATATAGTCAGCTGTTGGCTGGCCAGGCTTTACGCCCGGGATAAATCCATTGTTCTGCTTCAGGTTATCCGCGATCTGCTTCGGATTGAAGATAAGAGCGGTATACAGGAAGGTAAACCCGATCACTACGATCGAATAGATCAGCATGTACCAGAAGTTCTGGTGGTCTGTGAACATCCTTGATATTTCGTTCGGTCCCTGGCCGAGTGTGAACAGGGTCGGGAGGAACATGATCGCCTGGGCGAAGATGATGGGCATTACACCGGCGCTGTTGACTTTCAGCGGCAGGAACTGGCGTGCACCTACGAACTGGCGGTTGCCCACGATCTGCTTGGCATAGTTTACCGGCACCTTGCGTACACCCTGGATCAGCAGGATACATCCGAGGATGATGGCGATCAGGATCGCGATCTCAACAATGAACACGATGATCATACCAGCGCGGGTTGACTTATCAACGAGCTCTTCCGTAAATGACTGCGGAAGGCGCGCGAGGATACCGATCATGATGATAAGCGAAGTACCGTTGCCGAGACCTTTATCAGTGATCTTCTCACCCATCCACATAACGAAGAGTGTACCGGCAGTGAGAACGATTACGGTTGACAACCAGAAGAACGGATAGCCTGCGATGATCGCAGGACCATGTGTCTGCTGGAGGTAAGTAACGTAAGCGGAAGCCTGGAGAATTGTTACTACAACAGTGAGGTAGCGTGTATACTGATTGATCTTCTTACGACCGCTGTCCCCTTCTTTCTGCATCTTCTGGAATTTCGGTACGAGTACCGTCATCAGTTGCATGAAGATAGAGGCGGAGATATAAGGCATGATACCTAACGCAAAGATGGACGCCATGTTGAAGGCACCGCCGGCAAAGGTATTGATCAGGTCAAGGATACCGTTTCCTTCAGACTGGTTGGCTTCGAGTACGATTGGGTTGATACCCGGAAGTACGATGTGAGAGCCGACCCGGTAGATAACGATGAGCAGCAACGTGAAAAGGATCTTGCTTTTCAGCTCTTCGATGCTCCAGATATTCTTAAGCGTTTGAATTAATTTCTTCACGGGAGTTAAAAAGATTTACGGGCCTTTAAAACGTACCTGGCAAAAGCTTCAGTACAAAGAAAAAGACGCATTGAATGCGTCCGTGCAATTTAGTGAAATTACTTAACTATTTCTACTGATCCACCGGCTGCTTCAACCGCTGCCTTTGCCTTTTCACTAGCTGCGTTCACTTTGAATGTAAACTTGCCTTTAACTTCTCCGTTACCCAGGAGCTTGATCCGGTCTGTCTGACCGATCAGGCCATTGATGTACAGGTTTTCGAGTGAAAATTCCTGGAGGTTATATTTTTCTGCAAGCTGATCGATCTGGCCAACATTGATCACTTTGTATTCAACGCGGTGCGGGTTGGTAAATCCGCGTTTTGGAACACGACGCTGGATAGGCATCTGACCACCTTCATGGGCCATTTTGCTTTTGTAACCGGCACGGCTCTGACCACCTTTTGTACCTTTTGTAGATGTTCCGCCATGTCCGGAACCATCACCACGACCAATTCTTTTTACCTTGTGTGTTGCGCCTTTTGCAGGTCTTAATTCGTGTAATTTCATGATTGCTAATTTTTACTCGACGGGGTTTATTCCCCTCGCTTTTGTTTAAACTAAAAATTCAAAACTCAAAACTTAAAAGCAGGAATTCCTACAAACTTCTGGAACTCATTTGAGCTTTGAAGTTTTAAGTTTTGAGTTAGTTATTACGCTTCTTCCACTTTCACCAGGTGCTCCACTTTGCGGACCATGCCGAGCACTTGTGGAGTGGCTTCCACTTCTTTCGAAGAGTTGGTTTTGTTAAGTCCAAGAGCCTGGAGGGTCAGTTTCTGGCGCTCCGGTCTGTCGATCGGGCTCTTTACCAAAGTTATCTTGATCTTTTTCATGTTTAATCTTTACTGATGTGCACGAATGCCGCATCGGTTATTGTCCATTAAATACTTTCTTCAGACCCAGTGTACGGGTTTTAGCCACCTGGATTGGTTCACGGAGCATTGCCAGCGCCTTGAAGGTTGCCTTTACCACGTTGTGTGGGTTGGCAGATCCGAGTGATTTGGCAAGTACGTCGGTTACGCCAGCGCTTTCCAGCACCGCACGCATAGAACCACCCGCGATCACACCAGTACCATGAGCGGCTGGCTTGATGAGTACTTTTGCAGCACCTTCCTTGGCCCATTGGTCATGAGGGATAGTGCCTTTCATCACAGGGACCTTGATCAGGTTTTTCTTGGCATCTTCGATACCCTTGGTGATGGCTTCCTGAACTTCTTTTGCTTTGCCGAGACCATGTCCCACAACGCCGTTCTCGTTACCAACCACCACGAGGGCAGAAAAGCTGAATGCACGGCCACCTTTTGTCGTCTTAACAACCCGGTTGATTGCAACCACTTTGTCTTTCAACTCGAGGTCACCAGCCTTAACCCTGTTTAAATTTACTTTTGACATTTATATCTTTTTATAAATTCTTGATGTTCTGATATCCGCCCGATTTGAGCCGGACGATTGATTAAAATTGAAGACCACCTTCACGTGCTCCGTCTGCAACAGACTTTACACGTCCATGATACAGGTATCCGCCACGGTCAAAAACCACTTCTTTCAAACCGAGGCCGGTCGCTTTCTGCGCCAGTGCGCTGCCAACGAGTTTGCTTTTTTCAACCTTGGTAACCTTTTGTGCGGCGATGTCCTTTTCACGGGAAGAAGCCGAAGCCAGTGTTACACCGTTTACATCATCAATCAGTTGCGCGTAGATATCTGCGTTGCTCCTGAAGATGGAAAGACGTGGTTTGGTTGCGGTACCGGTGATCTTTCTCCGGATGTTGAACCTGATCCGCTGTCTTCTTGATGTCTTAACTTTTGAGTTCATCTTATTTTATTTGCAATCCTGATGCTGCCAGGATATAATTTGAAAATTTGATCCGGTGACTACTCACCTGCTATTACTTACCTGCTGCCTTACCAGCTTTTTTACGAACCACTTCACCCACATAACGAACACCTTTTCCTTTGTATGGCTCAGGCTTACGGAGGCTGCGCAGTTTTGCTGCAACGGCGCCGATGAGTTGCTTATCAATACCTTCCAGGGTGATGATCGGATTCTGACCTTTTTCCTGGGCAGTAGCTACTTTAAGTTCTTTGGGGATCTCAAAGATGATGTTATGAGAATAGCCGAGTGCAAGATCAAGTACATTGCCCTGGTTTGCAGCTTTGAAACCCACACCGATCAGCTCCAGCTTACGGGTATAACCATCGGTCACACCTTTAACCAGGTTAGCGATCAGGGCGCGGTAGAGACCGTGCATAGCGCGGTGGCGGATCTGGTCAGTCGGACGGGTGAAATTCACCTGGCCATCTTTCACTTCGACCTGGATGTCGCGGTCGATCGCTTCTTTCAGTTCACCCTTTGGTCCTTTGACGGTTACCACGTTGTCTTTTCCAACGGTAATGGTGACACCGGCTGGAATGATAACGGGTTGTTTTCCTATACGAGACATGTTTAAAAAATTTGTTGTGAGTATAATTGTTTCTGCTGCTGACCGGTCAGCCTGTATAGGTTACGGCTTAATGTATCTGCAGCGCTCTGTTGACTGATTAATAGATGTAGCACAGTACTTCACCGCCTACATTCTGCGATTTAGCGTCCTTATCGGTCATCACTCCCTTGGAGGTAGAGATGATTGCCACACCCAGGCCATTCTTCACACGGCGGAACTCCGCAGGAGATGCGTACTGACGCAGACCCGGACGGCTTACCCTTTCCATGCTCTGGATAGCGGGTTGTTTGGTGGATGGATCGTACTTCAGGGCGATCTTGATCACGCCTTGTTTTGAATCATCCTCGAACTTGTACTTCAGGATATAACCCTGGTTGTACAGGATCTCCGTCATGCGTTTCTTCAGGTTTGATGCCGGGATGTCTACCACACGGTGACCCGCCATTTGCGCGTTACGGATTCTGGTCAGGAAATCTGCTATAGGATCTGTTACCATATTATTTGCCCTCCTACGTCCCGCCTAAGCGGGATAATTGGAAAAGTTTTTGATTGATTAATTGATTGATGGTGGCACCGGAGTACCTCCTATCGGCTTACCAGCTTGCTTTTTTCAAACCGGGAATCTTACCATTCAGCGCCATGTCTCTCATCATTACACGGGAAAGACCGAAGTAACGGATATATCCACGTGGGCGGCCGGTCAGTTGGCAACGATTCTTCAAACGAACGGATGAAGAGTTCTTTGGAAGCTCATCCAGTGCTTTGAAATCGCCGGCCTTCTTGAGCTCAGCACGCTTTGCTTCGTACTGGGCTACCATGCGCTGCCTTTTGATGTCCCTGGCTTTTACTGATGTCTTAGCCATAATTGTTTATTTCTTTTTAGTTTGAATTTGATTTTGCTGCATTCTTGAATGGCATACCGAGTTCTTTCAGGAGCTCGTATGCTTCTTCATCTGTTGCGGCAGTTGTTACGAAGGTGATGTCAAGACCAGTGATCTTGTTTACCTTATCGATGTCGATCTCGGGGAAAATGATCTGCTCGGTTACACCCAGGGTATAGTTACCGCGGCCGTCGAATGCTTTTTCATTTACACCTTTGAAGTCACGAACGCGTGGCAGTGCCACAGCGATCAGCCTGTCGAGGAATTCATACATCTTTTCACCGCGGAGGGTAACACGCGCACCGATCGGCATGTGCTTACGCAGTTTGAAGTTGGAGATATCCTTCTTTGACATGGTTGATACAGCTTTCTGACCGCTGATGGTAGTCAGCTCATCCAGTGCGATATCCACCAGTTTCTTGTCTGATACAGCTCCGTTTACACCACGGTTGAGGCAGATCTTCTCCAGGCGGGGAGTCTGCATAACGGATTCATATCCGAATTTCTTCACCAGTGCGGGCACAACTTCGTTCTTGTACTTGTTGGCCAGTCTTGGGGTATAGGTCTTCGTACTCATTATTTTTTACCTCCCTGAGTTTTTTTGGTTTTAAAAACCCTTTCTGTCTTACCGTCTTTCCGCACGCGCGTCACTCTTGCACCGGCTTTTTGAGCGGGATCCCAAAGCATTACGTTGCTGATATGGATTGGAGCTTCTTTCTTCACAATACCACCTTTGGTGTTTTGTGCAGATGGCTTGGTATGTTTGGTAATGATGTTGACACCTTCAACGATCACTTTACCATCTTCCACCAATACTTCTTTAACGGTGCGTGGTTTGTCAAGTGCTTTATCTTCACCTGCGATCACCACCACACTGTCTCCTTTCCGGATATTGTACTTTGGTTTGAATCTTGTTTTCATTTTACTATTCTTTACTCCGATTTTGCGGAATTGTTTATTTGTTTCTGTTCCGATCAGAATCGGAAGTTGTCGATACCGGTGAGGCGGGCCTTACCGGCGTCATTGATTAAAGCACTTCTGGCGCCAGGGAAACGATCTTCATGTATCCCTTATCGCGGAGCTCTCTGGCTACCGGGCCGAAGATACGTGTGCCGCGAGGCTCATCTGCCTGGTTGAGGATCACCACGGCATTGTCATCAAAACGGATGTATGATCCGTCTTTACGACGCAGCTTGTTGGTGGTGCGTACGATGACTGCTTTGGCAACTGTACCTTTTTTAATACCGCCTGCAGGCAATGCGTCCTTCACGGTAACGACAATTTTATCGCCAATACCGGCATAGCGCTGTCCGCTATTACCCAATACACGGATACACAGTACTTCCTTTGCACCACTATTATCCGCCACGTTCAATCGGCTTTCTTGCTGAATCATTTTTCTAAGCTTTGAGCTATTGGCCTGTCCCGGTTTACGGAACAATCTCTAGCAATTAATACTATCTGTTTATATAAAGTACGGACCGGAGCCCGTAGCCGTGCTTACTTCACTTTTTCTACCACTTCCACCAGTCTCCAGCGTTTTGTTTTGCTGAGAGGACGTGTTTCCATGATCCTTACCACATCACCGATGCTGCACTCATTCTTGTCGTCATGTGCATGGAACTTGGTAGTCTTCTTTACGAACTTACCATAGATAGGGTGTTTTACTTTACGCTCAACCGCAACGGTAATGGTCTTCTCCATTTTATTGCTGGTGACTACGCCTATCCGGATCTTTCTTAAATTTCTGTCTTCCATTTTTATCTTTTTGAAAACCTGCAGTGCTGCAGGCGGTTTTGAAAATGTGGGAATGTGGGGAATGAAGGCTGGTTACTCACATTTCCACATTTACATATCCTCATTTGGTCAGTTGCTTTTGCTTGAGTTCAGTTTCCACGCGGGCAATGTCCTTGCGCAGACCGCGGATCGTCATTGGATTTTCCAATGGTGATATGGCATGGGCAAACTCAAGTTTCTTCAACCTTTGTTTGTCTTCCTCCAGGCGCGCTTTGAGATCACTCTCGCTCATCCCCTGGATGCTTTTTATAAAATCTGATTTCTTTGACATCTGTATTAATTTGAAAAGTGGTAATTGTTATTCCAGGCGATGCTTAGGCAGTCACCAGGTCTCTGCGCACCATAAACTTCGTTTTGATCGGCAGTTTACCTGCGGCCAGCGCCAGGGAAGCACGAGCTACCTGCTCACTCACACCATCGATCTCAAAAATGATACGGCCGGGTTTGACAACGGCTGCCCAGAACTCCAGGTTACCTTTACCCTTACCCATTCTCACTTCAAGTGGCTTGCGGGTAATTGGCTTGTCAGGGAAAATGCGGATCCACACATTACCTTCACGTTTCATTTCACGGGTCAGCGCCTGGCGAGCCGCTTCGATCTGGCGGTCAGTGATCCAGTGCTGATCCAATGCCTTCAGTGCATAAGAACCAAATGCAATGGTAGTACCTCTTTTGGCATCGCCCTTCATGCGACCCTTCTGCATCTTCCTGTGCTTCGTTCTTTTCGGTTGTAACATCTCAAAAATTTGAAATTTGTGACCCGGAAACTATCCCGGGAAATAATTAGTTTCTTCTGCCTCCGCCGCCTCTTCTGTCGCCACCACCTCTTCTGTCATCACGACGATCACCGCGTGCATCGTCTCTTCTTTCTCTTCTCTCGCCACCGGCAGCTCCTTCATTCTTCCCACCTGCGATGAAGTTTGGATTCAGATCTCTCTTCGCCAGTACTTCACCTTTACAGATCCATACCTTGATACCGATCTTACCATATACGGTTTGTGCAAACACGTTGGCATAATCAATATCCATACGGAATGTATGAAGGGGAACACGGCCTTGCTTGAACTCCTCGCTACGTGCGATCTCCGCACCAGCCAGACGTCCGCTGAGTTTTATCTTGATACCTTCTGCGCCCATACGGAGTGCAGAGGCAATAGCCATCTTTGTTGCTCTCTTGAAGTTGATACGGTTCTCGATCTGGCGGGCAATCGTATCACCTACGATCATCGCATCCAGCTCGGGACGACGGATCTCCAGGATGTTGATCTGCACATCATCCTTGCCTGTCAGTTTCTTCAATTCTTCCTTGATACGGTCTACTTCACCACCGCCTTTACCAATGATGATACCTGGCTTGGAAGTGTGTATCGTAATGATCAGCTTACCCAGTGTGCGCTCGATAACGATCTTGGAAATACCACCCTTGTTGATACGGGCATTGAGGTAAGTTCTGATCTTGTGGTCCTCAATCAATTTACCGGCATAGTCTTTCTTACTGCCATACCAGTTAGATTCCCATCCACGGATGATACCTAGCCTGTTACCGATCGGATTTGCTTTTTGACCCATTTTTTTGATTTGTAGACCTGCCTGGTGGCAGGTGGTTTTGAAAATGCAGGGATTTGAAAATGAATCCCCACGATCAAATTTTTATTTTAATGAAGCCTGCGTGGAACTGATTTTCGTATTCCCGCGCCAGCTATTCTTTACGCTTTGGCGTCAACAATTACAGTGACGTGGTTGCTGCGCTTGCGAACCCGGTATCCACGACCTTGTGGCGCCGGACGCATACGCTTCAAAGTTCTTGCACCATCCACGAAGATCGTCTTCACGACCAGGTCACTTACATCACCACCTTCATTCTTCTGCTTCCAGTTGCTGATCGCACTCAATACCAGCTTACGCAGGGGTACTGCCGGATGCTTGGGGTTATGTTCCAACTCAGCTAACACCTTCTCTACTTTCTGACCACGAATAAGGTCAGCCAGCAAACGCATCTTGCGCGGTGATGTCGGATAGTTTCTCAGTTTAGCTACTGCTTCCATTTTTATCTTTTTTGTGTTCAAAGTTCGCTGCAGGTCAACCTGCCGGTTTCACTTCAAACTTTGATTATCCATCTTTTTTAGAGTGTCCTTTGAATGAACGGGTCGGTGCAAATTCGCCCAGCTTGTGACCCACCATGAACTCGGTGACATACACAGGGATGAATTTGTTGCCATTATGAACGGCAAATGTGTGACCCACAAAATCAGGTGAAATAGTGGAACGGCGGCTCCATGTCTTGATCACACCTTTTTTGTTTTTGCCTTCATTGATGGCCAATACCTTTTTCTCCAGGTGAGTGGCTATGTAAGGACCTTTTTTAATCGAACGAGCCATATTAATTCGTTAAGTTGAAAATTTCAAAAATTGACTGCTTCCTGCAACCGGCTTATTTTGCCAGCTTGCTTCCGTTCTTCCGTTGGATGATCAGTTTATCACTGCCCTTTCCTTTGGTACGGGTTTTCAGACCTCTTGAGTACTGACCGTTACGGCTGCGAGGCTGACCACCGGAAGCTTTACCTTCACCACCACCCATCGGGTGATCTACAGGGTTCATCGCCACACCACGGTTTCTTGGCTTGATACCTTTCCACCTGTTACGGCCAGCTTTACCCATGCTCTGAAGGCTATGATCACTGTTGCTCACAACACCTACGGTCGCATAGCAGTTGATCAGCACTTTTCTCAGCTCACCGGAAGGCATCTTGAGTACAGCATACTTCTCTTCCTTGTTCGTCAACTGTGCGGAAGAACCGGCGCTGCGCGCAAGCTTTCCACCCTGTCCAGGCTGCATTTCGATGTTGTGCACGTTGGTACCAAGCGGCATGTTCTTCATTTGAAGCGCATTACCGATCTCCGGAGCAACTGCATCACCTGCTTCCACCACTGCACCTACCTGCAGACCCTGTGGAGCCAGGATGTATCTCTTTTCGTTATCTGCAAAATTGATCAGCGCGATGAATGCCGTACGGTTCGGATCATACTCGATTGATACAACTGTTGCTGCACCAGTCTTATTCCTCTTAAAATCTACGATACGGTATTTCTTCTTATGACCACCACCACGATAGCGCATTGCAAGATGACCGGAAGAGTTACGACCGCCAGTTCTTGGCTTCGCCTCTACCAGGCTCTTCTCAGGTACATTCGTTGTGATCTCTGCGTACGCATTACCGATTCTCCAACGGGTACCGGCTGTGATGGGTTTAAATTTTCTTAATGCCATGGTTCAGTTCTTTTTTTTGTTCAACATTTGCGGCTGTTGAAGCCATTCGTGATCACCCGGAGGTGATTAAATATTTGAATACAGATCAATGTTCTCGCCTTCCGCTACCGTTACAAATGCTTTCTTGTAACCTGGCTTGCGACCAGAGATCACACCTGCTTTTGTAAAACGGCTCTTCGTTTTGCCCGGAACCACCGCCGTGTTGACGTTGGTTACAGTCACACCGTAAAATCCTTCGATCGCTTTCTTGATCTCCAGCTTGTTCGCCTTCCTGGCCACTTTGAACGCATAGCGGCGCAGCTTTTCCTGCTGAGCATTTGCTTTTTCCGTCAAAATGGGTTTTATCAGTACTTCTGAAAGTTTCATCTCAATATTTTTTATTACTCGTTAATAGCGGTGCGGATCAGACCAGCACTGCTTTCTTATTAGGCTGCTTTTTCTTCGTCAGAGAAGATCTTCGCGGCGCTTTCTGTCAACACCAACACCTCTGAATTCACGATATCGTACGTATTGATATCGCTCAGCAATACACCCAGTACAGAAGGTACGTTGCGGATGGAGAGCTGTACGTTGTCGTTGTATTCAGGAAGGATGAACAGTGCTTTCTTTTCGGAAACATTCAGCTTGCCCATGATATCCATGAAGCTTTTGGTTTTCGGCGTATCCAGCTTGATATCTTCCACCACCACGATCGCGTTTTCCTTTGCCTTGTACGCGAGCGCAGATATCTTGGCAAGATCCTTCACTTTACGGTTCAGCTTGATTTCATAGCTGTGTGGTTTTGGACCGAAGATTGTACCACCACCTTTGTACAAAGGGTTACGGATATTACCCTTACGGCTTCCGCCTGTACCCTTCTGGCGGTGCAGCTTGCGGCTCGCACCCTGTACTTCCGCACGCGTCTTCACCTTATGTGTACCCTGGCGTTGCGCAGCGAGGTATTGTTTCACAGCCAGGTAGATGACGTGGTTATTTGGTTCTGCACCGAAAATATCTTCGGGCAATTCCACTGTCCTGCCTGTTTTGTTTCCTTGAATATTTAAAACTTCGAGTTGCATTTTCTTTTAATTTTTGCGTTGGTTAGTGGTAACACATACCAAAAGATTATTTCTGGATCAGGACGATGGAACCGTTGTGACCCGGTACAGATCCGCTCACCAGGATGTAATTCTTTTCAGCGAAGACCTTTACCACTTTCAGCCCTTTCAGCTTAACGCGGTCATTGCCCATGCGGCCAGCCATCTTCATACCCTTCATTACGCGCGCAGCATCAGAGGAGTTACCCAATGAACCCGGAGCACGCTGACGGTCATGCTGACCGTGAGACTGCTGTCCAACACCGGCAAATCCATGACGTTTTACAACACCCTGGAAGCCTTTACCTTTTGTGGTACCAACTACTTCAACTTTATCGCCTTCTGCGAAAATGTCAACAGTAACGGTTTCACCAATATTTTTTTCGAGAGAATAATCGCGGAATTCTTTGGAGAATTTCTTTGGAGCTGTCTGCGCTTTGGCGTAGTGATTTTTTTCCGCTTTGGTGGCGTGCTTTTCTTTCTTGTCGCCAAAAGAGAGCTGGAGAGCATTGTACCCGTCAGTTTCGGTTGTCTTAACCTGGGTAACTACGCAGGGGCCAGCTTCGATGATCGTGCAGGCCGTCTGTTTTCCGGAGGGATCAAAGATGCTTGTCATCCCGATCTTTTTCCCAATAATACCTTTCATGGTTGTTGCAATTTATGCCTGCAAGGTTATTGGGACATGCACCGCCTCGTGTATACACAAAGCGAGGCTTTCAATCCCCGTTTGCTGCCGACCTTTTCTTTTCGTCGCCTAAACCCAGCCAAACGATCCTTGCGATCGAACTGGATCCAGACATCCTGTTGGAATGCTCACCTTGACTACGTTTCAGTGAGTGACAGAAGTACCGGCAGTAAACAAACCCTGAACGGCTTGTTTTATTTAATCGCGTCGACCGGCATCACTGCCAGCCTCCGCACTCAGAGCTCTTTTTTCATGGCGAACCACGATTGAGAGATGAAATTGTTTGTTATTTGATAAGAACTAAAATGATCACCAGGTTGTACCGGCATCATCGGTTACGCTTTGATCTCAACCTCTACACCACTTGGCAGATCCAGCTTGCTCAGCGCATCAACTGTACGGCTCGAAGAAGTATAGATATCCAGCAAACGCTTATGCGTAGCTAACTGGAATTGCTCACGACTCTTTTTGTTTACGTGCGGAGAACGCAGTACAGTAAAGATCTTCGTGCGCGTAGGAAGAGGAATTGGACCTGTTACTACAGCACCTGTGCTGCGAACTGTTTTTACGATCTTTTCTGCTGATTTATCTACCAGGTTGTGATCGTAAGACTGTAATTTGATTCTGATTCGCTGAGACATTGTGTAAATCCCAATTTTCTTTTGGGAGTGCAAAGGTATGGCCACCGACCATATCCTCCAAATAGTTGGGAAAGAATTTTCTATAATCTGAACAATCTTCCCCCCATTAAAGCCGGCGAACCGCCACCTGAAGTACCGTAAACTCACCGGCCGTGGAAAATTCGATCGTAATATCTTCATTCCCACTCACTTGAAATTTTACCCGTTCATTCTCCGCCTCGTCATATCCTGGCGCGGACCTCCGCCACCTGTCCAACACGAGCCGCTCCCCTACCTGTACTCGCACAGCATCCTTCCAGGTCACTGATATTTCATACTGCCCGGCCGCGAGCCGCTTGCCACTCCTCGCTACCGCCGAGAATGCCGGATATGTTCCGCCCGCCTTCAACCCACCCCACCAGGCATAATTCAATACCTTCACCGTGTCTGTTTTTATCGGGGCCCGGCGCTCCAGGGGCGAAAACAACATACCCGTTTTTACCGGATCATGCCCGGCGGTGTCTACTGCATAGAACAAAACCTCCCAGTTCATTGCCAGGTCCTGCTCGCCCGACCGAAACCGGTAGGGTTTTGCGGCTACCCGGCGACCCTGGACGTCCGTAAACACGCCGCCCCTGTACTCCAGTTCAAGCACAACTGGACCTTCCGCCCTTTGAGCCCGTATTATGGCCGGCACCATGCCGGACTTTTCACCGATCACTTTCAACCCATCTGCCCGCACAATACGCCATTTTCCTTTGGGACCTTTCACGTGAAACTGCAGCACATCCGTAGAGTCGGCACCCACAGCATGGTACACCAGCGGGTAGTTGAAATTGTATGGCCCCCACTCTGTCATCACGATATTTTTTCGGCCGGCACGCGGACCCGCTCCCGCAAATGGATCGAAACCCTCAAGGGCAGCCGGCACTTCAGCCTGCGTCCAGGCATTCAGTTTGGCTTCCGCCGTTGCCTCCCAGACAGTATCCAGGCCAGTGACGGTTGAATCGGTTTGGACAAACTGCTCTACCTCCGCGCGGGTATTATCAAAAACCTGCACACCAGAGGTCCGGTGAAGGCTGATGGCTGTTCCATCATAATTGAAACTGTTTGCCGCTATGATATAATCGCGGCTTCGCACATCACGGTCTTTTGCGTATCCCCAGTCGGCAGGCTGACTCGGTCTGCCCCACAGGCGGATGGCCTGGGTGTTCCTGGAAAACAGGTTATGACTTACCACATTCCCCTGCCCGTGCTCGATGGCAATCGCGATCCGGTTATTCCGGAACTGGTTGTTCCGGATCACCGTTTCAAAGCTATAGCCCGCCCATATGCCATGTGTGCACTCAAAGAGCCTGTTCCCATCAAAGGTGTTGCGACTGAACGTGGCCTCTATCCCGTTGGTAGCGGCATAGGAAAAATCGTTGCCGCGCAGCAGGTTGTCATTGCAACCACCCTTGCCGCTGTCCATGGTTGATTGCCCGGCCCACAGGAAAAATCCATCACCGCCATGTGTCACGTTATTGTTCGAAAATAGGTTGTTGTTGCTTTGTTCATACACCAGGATGCCGGCACTGTCCTGACCACGCGCGTATACGCCATGACTGTATCCCCTGATGTTGAAGATGATGCGGTTGCTGTACACCTTATTCCCCGATGCCCGGTATAACCCGAGACCTATACCGGAGTTGAAGGAAAAATCATTTCCATATATCTCAGCATCTGTGGTCCGTACCATCATCAACCCATTTTGCCCGTTCGTAACCTTGCAACCCGTGATCACGGGCGCCATGCAATCCACCAGGTACATGCCTGCGCCGTAGCGCAGCCATTCATCATTGTCATTTCGGTGATAGCTTAACCAGTCCGACATATCTTCCCGGTAGGGCGTGCTGTTGAGCCGTGGCCGGTAGTTATAACTCATGTCACAGTTCTCCAATCGCAGGCCTTTCGTATTTTTTACCAGCAAGGCAATTTTGTATCCTCTAACGGACAAATTGCGCAATGTGACGTTGTCTGCATCACTGATCAGTATACCGATGCCGGTGTACTTGTTAGGTTCGCGGCCGGCACCGCCATCCAGGTGAAGTTGTCTGAAATCCACTACGATATTCTTACCGGTGATATGTATCACCGGCAGGCTGTCGGATGACAGTTGGACCAGCTTTTTCGTAAAGGTCATGCTCCGCGTGATTTTCATGCCGCGCTTTATCACAGCCTGACCATGCACAATCGCCGAAAGAGAAAGGAGGAGCACGAAGAGGCAAGAGTATTTTTTCATGAAAATCGTTTTACTTCGTCAATTTACAGAATATGGAAGATGTAGAGAACGTCAGCCGTCGCCGGAAAAAATTCCTGCTGCTCCTGCTGAAATTGTTATTGACCGGTCTGTGCATCTGGTATGTTTCGGGCAAGATCGATGTAGCGGAGGCGGGACTCGCACTAAGGCGTGCAAAACCGGGGTGGCTGGTGATTGCGTTTCTGGCTTTTATTTTATCAAAATGCTTCGCTGCACTTAGGTTGAATATCTATTTCCGCGACATTGGTATAAGGCTGACAGAAATAGCGAATATCCGGCTTTACCTGATGGGTATGTTTTATAATCTTTTCCTGCCAGGCTCGGTCAGTGGTGATGCCTACAAGGTGATCCTGTTGGGTAAAAGATACCAGGTAGCTTACAAGAAAGGAGCTGCGGCTGTGCTGATCGACCGGGTCAGCGGTGTGCTGGGGCTGGGAATTCTTCTCTGCTTTTTCTCCCTGTACGTGCTTCCCGATCCGATGTACCGGTTCATTCCTGCGGCCGCCACCATAGCAGGCATAGCGGGACTTTATCTGCTGACCCGGTTTTTCTTTCGCGACTTTTTACAGAGCTATGTGCCGACACTGCTGGCGGCCCTGCTAGTTCAGGGTTCGCAAGTGGTGTGTGCCTGGTGCATCCTCAAGGCGCTGGGTATCGACACATACGAAAATGTGTATCTCTTCCTTTTTCTCCTGTCATCGATCGTATCCGTGTTGCCGCTGACGATTGGCGGCCTGGGTGCGCGGGAACTGGTTTTCCTGGAAGGCGCCCGATATTTTGGACTGGAACAGGAGCCTGCTGTAATGGTAAGCCTGATATTCTACCTCATTACCCTGCTAACATCTGCCGCGGGAATCGTGTATGTATTCCGGGATCCGCTTGGGCCAGGGGCATTAAAAAAGGACCCATGAATGAGTCCTTAACCTTATTATGTTTTTCATAAAATGGCCCCACGACCTGATCAGAGATTTTAAAAACGGAGTGAGTTCGCAAGGCATGATGCAAAACAGGTGCCATATACGGAAGAAATCGTTGATTTAAGTCAAAGACTTTCAAAGTCAAAACTTAAAATTTGAAACTCAAAACGTAAAAGTAAGAATCCAACCAGCACCCACCATCGCAGCAACCATACAGTTTTGTTTTGTTGACTTTTGCCTTTTTGCTTTTAAGTTTTGATTTTTAAGTTTGGAGTTAGAAAAAAGTCCCACCCGAAGGCAGGACTTGTATATCAAACGTTTAGAATCTGCTACGCGCTCACTTTTCCTTTCACCTTCGCGATCACTTCTTCAGCGATGTTGTTTGGTGCCGGGCTGTAGTGAGAGAATTCCATGGTAGAGGATGCACGGCCGGAAGACAGTGAACGGAGTTGGGTTACATAACCGAACATTTCGCTCAGCGGCACTTTTGCCTTGATAACCTCAGCGCCCGCACGGCTATCCATTCCTTCCATCATACCACGGCGGCGGTTAAGGTCACCTGTCACATCACCCATGTACTGGGCTGGGGTGATCACTTCCACTTTCATGATAGGCTCGAGCAATACAGGTTTTGCCTTTCTTGCTGCCTCACGGAAACCTTGCTTCGCACAGAGTTCGAAGGACATACCATCGGAGTCAACCGCGTGGAAGCTACCATCGAATACGCGGATCTTCATGTTGTCAACCGGATAGCTGGCCAGTACACCCGTAGTCATTGAAGCTTCAAATCCTTTCTGGATAGGCTGGATGAACTCACGAGGAATGGAACCACCCACGATGTTGTTAACGAACTGGAAGTTCTTGTCAGGGTTTTCTGCTTTCCACTCTGCATCGATTGGTCCGAGTTCGAATTCGATGTCAGCGAATTTACCACGACCACCGGTTTGCTTTTTCAGCGTCTCGCGGTGAGCAACGGTTGTGTTGAAAGCTTCTTTATAGGCAACCTGGGGCGCACCCTGGTTTACTTCCACTTTAAATTCACGACGCATACGGTCGATGATGATCTCCAGGTGGAGCTCACCCATACCGCGCAGGATGGTCTGGCCGGTATCCTCGTCTGTGTTTACACGCAGGGTTGGATCTTCTTCAACCAGTTTGGAGATAGCCATACCCATCTTGTCTACGTCAGCCTGTGTTTTTGGCTCAACCGCAACGGCGATAACCGGCTCGGGGATGAACATGTTCTCAAGGGTGATCGGGTGGTTCTCGTCGCAGAGTGTGTCACCGGTTTTGATTTCCTTGAAACCGACAGCAGCTCCGATATCACCGGCTTCGATGAAGTCGATCGGGTTTTGCTTGTTGGCAAACATCTTCATGATCCGGCTGATCCGCTCTTTCTTACCGCTTCTTACGTTAAGAACATAGGAACCTGCATCCAGGTGTCCGGAATAGCACCGGAAGAAGGCGAGGCGACCGACGAATGGATCGGTCATGATCTTAAAGGCAAGCGCAGCGAATGGCGCCTTTGGATCAGCTTTACGCGTGATCTCTTCACCGGTATCAGGGTTGGTACCAACGGTATCAGGAATGTCTACTGGTGAAGGCAGGTAACGGCAGACAGCATCGAGGGCAGTCTGTACACCTTTATTCTTGAAAGAAGAACCGCACATCATCGGAACGATGCTCAGGTCAACAGTTGCCTTGCGGATCGCTTCATGGATCTCGTCTTCGCTGATGGTATCGGGATTGTCGAAGAATTTCTCCATCAACTGGTCGTCGTATTCAGCAACAGCTTCAACGAGGTTAGCTCTCCATTCTTTTGCTTCTTCCACCATGTCGGCAGGGATATCGATCTCATCGAAGGTCATACCTTCTGTTTCCATATGCCAGATGATCCCTTTCATTTTGATCAGGTCAACCACCCCTTTGAAATCATCTTCTGCACCGATAGGGAGCTGAAGAGGCACGGCTTTGGAGCCGAGCATTTCTTTCACCTGCTTAACCACCATGAGGAAGTCAGCACCGGAACGGTCCATTTTATTAACGAAACCGATACGGGGAACGCCATAGCGGTTTGCCTGGCGCCATACGGTTTCAGACTGCGGTTCAACACCGTCTACCGCAGAGAACAGCGCGATCAGTCCGTCGAGTACACGCATGGAACGCTCTACCTCAACGGTGAAGTCCACGTGACCCGGAGTATCGATGATGTTGAAAGAATATTTTTTTGTGTCGGCTGTTGCTTTACCGAGTACGGTAGGGAAGTTCCACTGGCAGCTTACGGCAGCCGAAGTGATGGTGATACCTCTTTCCTTCTCCTGTTCCATCCAGTCAGTGGTAGCAGCTCCGTCGTGCACCTCCCCGATCCGATGGATCATACCTGTGTAGCGGAGGATACGCTCCGTCGTTGTGGTTTTGCCGGCATCGATGTGGGCCGCAATCCCGAAGTTCCGTTGAAACTTTAAGTCTGCCATGTTATTGTAAATTGTAATTTTTATGCTTCTCGCCGCGCTGCGGCCACGTTGACAAAGGGTGAACCAGGGGTTCGGGCCCAAATTGCCAAATTTCGAGGCGCAAAGGTAGGAAATAACGGGCAAGGAAGTGAAAAATATTTGGGAAGAAAAGAGCGGTGGGCGGGATGCGAGAGACGGGATGCTGGATGGTGGATGCTGGATGCTGGATGCTGGGTGTACTGGGTGCTGGGAGCTGGGTACTGGGT
>JAEZAM010000114.1 GCA_023430465.1 Bacteroidota bacterium
GCCTAAGCCTGTCGAAGGGAGCGAAGCGGAGGCAGGATGCCTGATCTTTGAGAGCGAGAAAGAGAGCGAGAGCGGTTTTTAATTTTTCATTTTTAACGCCCGGTCCCTGAGTAGCACATGTCGAAGCGAATGTGCGTACCGAGACATGCCGCTGGGGTCTCGGGGCTCGGTGCCGGGCTTTATTGCGTAGTTCTACTTATCCGCAGCCGCCGTGATTCACCTAATTTGGCTCCGCAACGGCATTCGTTGTTTTTATAAAACCAAACAAACATGACAATTCAATCGGGCGCACGATTCCTGATGTTCTCAGGCATCCTGCTATTCACCGCCTGCCAGGCACCAGGTGACGGCAAGATCCCTTTCAACGAGGAAAAAGCAAGAGAGCAGATCATTCCCGTATCACAGGGAAGCCGGCTGTCAAACAATTTCGTTCACCTTCGTGATTCAGTTTTGCCTGCTCAGCTAAGAGACAGCAGCTTTCTGTCAACAAGATTCAATCTGCCAATCGGTGAAACATTTAACCGGGATGCCATTATTGCCCTGCTCAATGCACCTGGAGCAGCAGGTGTGCGCGTCTACCTGGGAACCGATGAGAATGGCCTTGTGCGCATGGTGCTGATGCCGGTGGATGCGCAGCAAAAAGATATCATCACCAAACTAACCGGCAACTCGACCGCTGCCAAGTCGGCCGGCCAGGCGAGAACTACAACCGTAGAGGGCGAAAGTGTAGAGAATGGTCAGCGTCCACCACCACCATACAACGCGCTGAACCCCTGAAACCAGTGAAACTATGGTTGCTGAGTTGATCTTTTTCCTGAGCCTGTCCATCCTCTTTCCATTTTTGACCGGGTTGATCCGTTTCCGGGCGATCAGGCACCGGTATCTTATCATGCTGGTATTATTTGGTGCCGGCCTGGTAGCTGAATTGCTCTCGCGGTATGCATTGACAACGAATGCCATCAATTGGGTCAAAGTCAATAATTCCTATATACTGATCGAAAGTATACTCATACCCTTCCAGTTTTATGCGTGGGGTTATCTTAAAAGATACCGCAGGGCATTTTACACAGGACTGGCAATCTTGTTATGTGGCTGGGTTGCGGAACACCTCGTGTTCGGCAGCATGAGTTATCTACACCCGGTATATCGTATGTCTTATTCACTGGTGATTGTGTTGCTTAGCATTAATACGATCAATTACCTGGTGATACATGAAGACAAGCGACTGGTAGCACAGCCTGTATTCATTATCTGCTGCGCATTTATCATCTTCTTTACCTACCAACTGGTGTATGAAGGCATCTATGGTATCGTAACGAACCTGGACAATATCGATACAGGAAAGCTAAACACCGCTTTTTCTGTCATCAATTTCATATGTAACCTTCTTTATGGCGTGGCATTTCTCCTCGTGCCCGCCCGAACATTCCAGCACTGGCTGGAAAAAAAGCCAGACCGATGAACGACGCATTTTATATCATCATCTTCATCGGTGTATTTCTGGCAGTGATCATCACCTTTTTTATAGCGTCGATGCTACGGTATCACCGCAGGTATGTGCGTTTGCAAAAAGAGCGGGTGATGAATGAGATAGCCATGCTGGAAAATGAGCGGAAGCGGATCGCCTATGATCTGCATGACAGCCTTGGGCCGGTGTTGTCGTCGGTAAAATTAAATATCAACAGTATCGAAGCGCTGTCTGATGAGGATCGGGCTATCATTGCCAGGGCTGGGCAACATATTGATGATGTGATAACGAACATGCGCTCGATATCATATAATCTGCTGCCGATAGCATTGGAGCGAAAAGGATTGTACGAAGCGCTGAAGGAGTTCATCGAGCACACCACAACGCGGACGCGCTTCCCGATCCAGCTTATGCTGAAAACAACCGTGGACATCCCCCAGCACAAACAGATCCATGTGTTTCGGATGCTGCAGGAAATAATACACAATGCGATCAAGCATGCAAACGCGAAAAATCTGTACATTGTAATCGGATATGAAGAGGGGCACGTGATCATCATCACCAAAGACGACGGTGATGGATTCGATGCCACCCGGATCAAAGAAACCTCGAAAGGACTTGGACTCAAAAGCATCGAAAGCAGGGCTGATATCCTCAACAGCCAGATGCTATTGGAAAGCGTACCAGGGAAAGGCACTACCTATTTTTTCAAATTCGGCTGATAATTCTGGATTATGAAATACACTATCCGCGTAATTATCTGTGATGACCATGAGATCTTTCGTGATGGATTGGCGCTGATGCTTTCCCGCCAGCCTGATATTGTATTGTGCGGGCAGGCGGCTGATGGGCGAGAGCTGGTAGAACTCGCAATGCAGCACCGGCCGGATGTGATCATCACGGACATCAAGATGCCGCTGATGGATGGGATCCACGCCACCAAAAAGATACTGAAGCAGCACCCCGACACCCGGATCATCGCTTTGTCGATGTTTGATGAAGAGACACTGATCGTGGACATGCTCGAGGCCGGCGCGAAGGGTTATTTGCTGAAGAATGCCGACAAACAGGAGATCCTGGATGCTATAGAGACGGTGTACGAGGAAAAAACATATTACTGCCACCACACATCAGCCAGGCTGGCAAATATGATCGTGAAGAGCAATTTTAATCCTTATAAGAAAAAGGAGCCAGTAACCTTTAATGAACGGGAACTGGAGATCATTCGCCTCATCTGCCAGCAATATACAGCCAGGGAGATCGGGGACCGGCTTTACCTGAGTCCTCGGACCGTGGAAGGCTACCGGACGAAGATCCTGGAAAAGATGAATGCAAAGAACACGGTGGGCGTGGTGGTATTCGCGCTTAAGCATGATCTGATCGGCATCTCGGAAGTGCAATGAGCACAACTGGTGCGGGGAAAATCACCGTTCGTTCAATCAAAAATACCTTTGGTTAATCAGTACGGGTAAACACTGATAAATTGGTATTTCTTTAGGGGACCATTAACAACCTTATACCATGATTATTTACATTGTCTTTGCTGCATTTGGCGCCCTGGTCCTGGCGGGGATCGTATTGTCGTTTCGCCCGAACCGCGGTTTCTAAAGAGTTGTCAACCTTTTAAAGGTTGAAAACTTATCAAAATCTCCTAAAAAAACGCAACTCCCCCGATAAATACACCACGTTCCCACCGCCATCGTACCTTTGCGGGCATGGCAAATCCTCTCCCGCACGATCACATCACGCCCTACCAGGATCCCGACAAATCAAAGAAAGAACAGGTCGCGGCCATGTTCGACAAGATCGCCGGGCGGTATGATTTCATGAACCGCTTCCTTTCCGCCCGCACCGATGTCGCCTGGCGAAAAAAAGCGATCCGCCTGCTCGCCAAAGACCAGCCCCAGACCATCATCGATGTCGCCACCGGCACGGCCGACATGGCCCTTCTGGCGCATCGCATCCTTCAACCCCGCCTCATCGAAGGCATCGACATCTCACCCGGTATGCTGGAAATCGGCAGAAAGAAAATTGAAAGTGAAGGACTTGGGGATAAAATCCGGTTACAGGTGGGCGATTCCGAAACAATAAATTTTGCGGAAAATACGTTTGATGCCGGGATGGTCGCATTTGGAATCCGGAATTTCCAGCACCTCGAAAAGGGCCTTTCAGAGATCCTTCGCGTGCTGAAACCCGGCAAACAACTCATCATCCTGGAATTTTCCCGGCCGAAACAACCAATCAGGAGCCTTTACAATCTCTACATGGGACAAATCGCTCCGCAGGTGGCCAGGATCTTCCGGCAGAACAAGGCAGCTTACCAGTATCTCAACCAGTCAGCCGATGCCTTCCCGAACCGTGAGAAACTTGTCGAAATTTTAAACAAATGTGGTTATTCCGATACCCGCTATAAATCGCTAAGCTTAGGAATATGTTGCATCTACACCGGTCGAAAACCCGCTTTGTAAGATATGGAGCTGTTTTAGTTTTTGCATTTGTTTGTTTCACCCAACTGGCCTCTGCCCAGCGTCGGGAGATCTATCAATACGATCACGATAGCAAACCCTACTATTTCGGGATCACCCTCGGCGTAAACCTCGCCCGGTTTCAAACCAACCTGCACTCCAGGTTCCTCCAGGATGACAGCGTTTACGTGGCCGAACCAGCCAACTCCGGTGGTTTCGCTCTCGGTCTCCTGGCCACCGGCCGTATCTCCGATCGCTTCCAGGTAAGATTCAATCCCCAATTGATGTTTCTCGAAAGAAGCCTGCTCTACAAACTCAAATACCCCGATGGCGGCGTGACCGATGTAAAAAAGACAGTCGAGTCGGTTACCGTCAGTTTTCCCATTCAGCTAAAATTGCAGTCAGACCGGATCGGCAACTTCCGGGTATACATGATGACCGGTGTCAAAGGCGATATCGATCTGGCCAGCAATGCCCGGGCGAAAAAAGCAGAAGATCTTATCAAAATCAAAAAATACGATTACGGTGTCGAACTCGGGCTCGGTTTCAATTTCTTCTTTCCAAGCTTTATCTTGTCACCCGAACTCAAGATCAGCAACGGCATCCCGAACATTCATAGCCGTGACGCAAACCTGAAATACTCGAGCGTTTTCGATAAGATCCAGTCTCGCTCGATCATCTTCAGTATTCATATCGAAGGATAATTATTTTACATTCAACCAAACTATACGCATGAAATCCTTACTCTTTTCCACCTGCCTCGCAGCATTGCTCACCCTGACTTCGCTCAACGCGTCTGCACAAGCCCCGACAACACCGATCGAATTCAATGACCATCTTGTTGCCATCACCGACTCACTTTATCAACTCGGCCGCGACTGGGGTGCTAAATTCAATGAGGTCAACCAGTCGAAAAAATACGGTGAGCTGGCCACCACCCGCAAAGGCCTGGAGAGCTTTATTAAACGCAAACAGGTGGAAATTCAGAAACTCAAGAACATCAACGGTTCCGAAGAACTCAAAAAAGCACATCTCAACTTTCTTGCTTACGAATTTTCGCTGATCAAAGATGCTTTTATGCCGCTGGAGAAACTTACAGCACAAAGCACAGATGCAGAAATAAAGAAATTGCTGGATAACCTCCGCGCTATTTCCATGGAAGAATCGAAGAAATTACAGGAAGTGAATGCTGCTCAACGCGCTTATGCGGAAAAGAATGGCTTTACGATCGAAAGCGGCGAAGAGGAAGACGAATAATCAAAACTCGAAATCCCGGCGGTGCATGTTCCAGCGCACGCCAAATGATACGACGGTGCTGTTGACTTTGGTCAGCGGCGCCGTTTTTGTTTCCTGCCTCCTGATGATGCCCGTTGCTTCAAGAAACAGGTTTTCCCTCAACTCATAAGACAATACGAGTGAAGCGTATAACACGTTTGTCTGCCAGCCCGAACCGATCTCAAAACCATAGTCGCTTGTGCGATAGGGTGGAATACTGGGCAGAAAAATATTGCTGCCGTAGCTGACGCTGCTGCTATCCCTGCCCTGCTTGTAAACGATGGCACGCGCATTCACATACCATTTTGGCGCAGGCTGGTAACGCAGGCTGCCGATCACTTCCCTGAAATTCGCCATCAGCGGATGAGCGAGGGGTTGATTATAATGAGTGTAATTGGCAACTGAATCCCTGTGAGAGTAAGTGAACGGCCGCACGCTGTTGTATTCCAGTTGGAGATCAAGATTCTTAATGCGGAATGCATCTATGTATTTAGCCCCCAGTTGGATACCATATTTGTTCGCCCACCAGCCATCACGGGCGCGGATCTCCGATAACTTGAACTCATCAAGCAACAATTGACCGTACACCTGGAATGAACCTCCGAGGTTTGCCTTCATATCGAGACCCGCAACGGAGTTATCGAAGCTTCCGTTCTGTTGCTCAATAGACCGGTAAAAAATCACCGGATTGAGATAAGCGAAATCGAAACGGTTCTGCCGCCCAAAGATCACACCTTCAAACAATCCGATGTTAAGCCATTTGGTAACATTCACATCCAGGTGGTGCATCGCTGCATACTTCTTTCCGATCAGCCTGTCGCCGACACCTGCATCCGCATTTTGCAACTCCATGAAAATATTCTGGTAGTTGAATTTCCAGATGCGGGTATTGAGTTTCAGAAATAAGCTATTATTGCCGAAGTCACTGAGGAATAAGCTGCGGTGCCCATTGCCAATGAAATTTTTATCGTAACCAAACACTACATCAATGTATTTGGTAACGTTGAAGGTGAGGTATCCACGCGCATCGAAATAATCTACACCTCCCGGGTCTTTGAAGTCTTTATAAAAACCCGCACCAGGTACAGCACGGCGGGCATTGATGTATTGCTGCACCCAGGATGGATCACGCTCCTGGTTATCGGTGAGATAAGCTGCAAACCCTATTTTCTTTGCAATATTCCCGCGCAACGTCAGGCCCCTTGTGTTCAGGAACAGGTGCTGGTCGTTATCGCTCTCCTTCGATACCACGTATTGAATCACGGGATTGACCACCAGGTCAAAATCCTTCACATGCACCTCAAACAAATTAGCCGGCGTTGTATAAAAATTTTTCCAGACAGGTTTCTTACTCGCGAACGATACTCTTTCTTCGGGACTGAGATATTCTGTGTTATTTTTCAACAATGCCTGTCCATTGTATATATCAACCGGCGTCGTGGCAAGCTGCATCGCACTGCGGTAGCCGTCTACGACGTATTTTCCGCGGCTGAAAGGACGGGTTTTGGAAAAATTGAGAATGGAATCCCTCCCAGCTTTTATTTCCAGTCGCTCCAGGAGTATATTCTGTTTATCACCCTGTGCCAGGTAAGTGGTCTGGGCGGTGGCAGGCAGGATCAACCCGGTTGTTAAGACAAATGAGGCCAGGAGTATCCCGATTGTCCGGCGGGAAAGAAATACAGGCTGTCTTACCAGGGTTTTGATAAATTGCATTGGGTGCGTTTAAGGATAATAGTCAACAAATTATGCAAATATACCTGATTAAGAATATCCATGTCGTGAACGAAGGTTCGATCATCGTGCAGGATGTCCTGCTGAAGGATGGCCGTATTGCCGGCATCGGTTCTTCCCTGGCTACCGCGGGTAACTATATCGAGATCGATGGCGAGGGTAAGTATCTGCTACCAGGCATCATTGACGACCAGGTTCATTTCCGTGAGCCCGGTCTTACACACAAAGCCACGATCTATACAGAGTCGAAGGCGGCGGTTGCCGGCGGGGTGACCAGTTTCATGGAAATGCCAAACACCGTTCCTCCGGCATTCACAAGGGAATTACTGGAACAGAAATATGCCATTGCGGCACAGACCTCACTTGCCAACTACTCATTTTACATCGGCACATCCAATGAAAATGCGGATGCTGCACTGGCCGTGAACGATGCGCGGAAAGATATTTGTGGGATCAAGATCTTTATGGGTTCATCGACGGGCAACCTGCTGGTCGACAACCCGCTTACGCTCGAGAAAGTATTTCGCGAAAGCGAGCTGCTGATCGCGACGCATTGCGAGGACGAACGAATTATCCGTCACAACCTGGAACTGGCAAAAGCCTCCGGTCGTGAACTTACGGCCGCAGACCATCCGGTGATCCGGAATGAAGAGGCCTGCTTCGAATCATCCTTCTATGCCATCCAACTTGCAAAGAAATATGATTCGCGGTTACACATCCTGCACATATCAACGGCAAAAGAGCTACAACTTTTTTCAAACATGCTGCCGCTGACCGATAAAAGGATCACCAGTGAAGTATGTGTCCATCATCTCCATTTCACAGCCGATGATTATCCGGCTCTGGGTAACAGGATCAAATGCAATCCGGCCATCAAGGCAGCCCACAACCGTGAAGCGCTTTGGGAAGGTTTGCTGGATGACCGCCTCGACGTGATCGCAACCGATCATGCACCACATACCTGGCAGGAAAAAGATGAACCTTATGAAAAAGCACATGCCGGCCTGCCACTGGTGCAACATTCACTCGGCCTCATGCTGCATTATCACAAAAAGGGGAAAATATCTTTGGAAACAATTGTCCGAAAGATGAGCCATGCCGTGGCCGATTGTTTCCAGGTGGAAAACCGTGGCTATATCCGTGAAGGTTATTTTGCGGACCTGGTTATCGTAGACCTGCATCAGAGCCAGGTGATAACGAAAGAAAACATCCTCTACAAATGCGGATGGAGCCCGCTTGAGGGATGGGAGATTCCGGCGACCATCACCCATACATTTGTGAATGGGAACCTGGTATATGGAAAGGGGCAATGGGATGAATCTAATAAAGGTCATCGCCTGCGGTTTAATCGCTGATCGAAGGAACAGTATATGCAGATAGATAATATATCATTCAACGACATCTCCATTTTCCACCCGGACGAAGAATATTCAATTTTTCACAAATTGAATTTCACGCGTACAACCGGCGGAAAGGAATGGCTGCGAAAATTTTTCAGCGAACCACACGCAGACCTGGAACGTATCATCGGCACACAACACATCATCCGGGCATTGATGGGCCATGTCACGGACTGGCCGGCCGACATCACGAATGGTACCGTGCTCGTTATCGATAAGTTCATGGATTATTCGCTGGACCCTATCAGCGCCAATTTCAATGTCCTGAATACCGCAACCTACCGCTGGCTCCACAGCGAGGATTACTCCATGCTGAAGTATTCGATGACGCATTTCGCAGATTTCTTCCGGGGACTGCAGAACATCACGCTACTTCTCAAAGACACAGAGCTGCCTCCAAGCATCCGTTTCTACATTGACCGGGTGGAGCAATTGATAAAAGGCTCGCCACTGAGCGGTCTCGCCGATACGGTCAAGGGCACAACATTTACCGTCAAACAAAATCTTTACTACGGCCATTTTATACGGGGAAGATACCGGTCAAATATATTTGAGCTCATCGATATCTACAGCCGGCTCGATGCCTGGTACTCCATGGCCGTTGCCGTGAAAACCTTCAAGCTTTCGTTCCCGGAATTCATTAACCAGTCAACACCGCTGGTAGAAGCCAAAGGCCTTTATCATGTGCTGATACCAAACCCGGTGCCCTATGACCTGTTGATGAGCCCCGAACATAATTTCCTTTTTCTCACAGGAGCCAACATGGCCGGAAAAAGCACGCTCATCAAATCTGTTGGCGTCTCTGTATTCCTGGCACACATTGGCATGGGGGTACCGGCGGCGCACATGCGCCTGACCATGTTTGACGGGTTGCTCAGCAATATAAACGTGGTGGATAACATCGCGAAAGGTGAAAGCTTTTTCTTCAATGAAGTGCAACGAATAAAGAACACCATTTCAAAGATCAATAATGGAAAAAAATGGCTGGTATTGATCGATGAGCTGTTCAAGGGAACGAACGTACAGGACGCAATGAAATGTTCGCTGGCTGTGATAAAAGGATTGATCCGGATAAAAAATTCGTTGTTCATTCTTTCCACGCATCTTTATGAGATTGGTGAAGAACTGCACAATTACCCAAATATATCCTTCCGCTATTTTGAAACTGAAGTAGTGGATGACCAGTTGCGCTTCAGCTATCAGCTAAAAGAGGGCATCAGAAACGACCGCATCGGCTATGTGATCCTGAAGCGGGAGAAGGTGGTGGAGATGCTGGAA
>JAEZAM010000138.1 GCA_023430465.1 Bacteroidota bacterium
CCCAGCACCCAGCACCCAGTCATCCAGCATCAAGGGTCTTTCTCACCTCCGGTGGAACGGCCGCTATCTTCCGGTTTTGGTAATCGTAACACACCATGCCCGTTTTGGCGCGGGCTATCAGCAGTAATCCTGCGTCTGTTTTCTTTTCCAGTTTGTAGTAGATCTCAAAACTGATTTTTGAAAACTCTGTCACAGCAATGGAGACGAGCAATTCATCTCCATAAAACAACTCATGCTTGAATTCGATACCGGCATCGGCCATGATAAGTCCCACACCGCCGAAGTTGATTTCTGTATAGCCGTGGTTGGCGAGGAACATCATACGGGCCTCATGTATCAATGATAAAATGGAATCATTGCCAACATGACCTCCGTAGTTAATGTCTGTAATGCGAACCGGAATAGATGTCTGGAATTGAAATGTCTGGGGAATCTCGATTTTAATCCTTGCCATATGTTGCAAAGGATAAAAATACTGAAATCAGGGAAGCCTACAATCCATTGTCCTCATTCAATGTGCTTACCATGTTCAGCACATCCATGAAGTTGGCAGCGGAAGGGGTTATTGGTGATGTGGCGAGTTGCTCCTGCCATTTGCGGATCTGCGATTTGCAATCCTCATCCTGTTCTTCACCAGATACGCAGCAAACAAGATTGCTTAGCTTCTTCGACATGCGAATCAGGTTTCCTTCCGGGGTCAGTAACATAATGTATCGGTTGGATACATCAGGCACATGATCTTCGTAGGCATATAGCGCATTTGACTGATCGGGGTGAACAATGGGTGCGCTTTTGGGGCTGGTCCTTACTTTTTGTTTCACAACAGGAACTTCTACGATCTCACCCGCTGTAGCCGCCAGTCCGTTTCTCCGGATGGCTGCGGCAGTCTGTCCTGCAGGCTGATCACCGGAGATTGAAGGGGTAGTCGGAGACGATGGGGCTTGAGCCGCCATATCAACTTCGGCTGCATTGCGCGAAGGAACTAACCAGATTAGCGTCATGGCAACAAGGCCGATCACCACGGCAGCAGCGGCATAGCGAAGAAAAGGCGGAAGCCCCGCGCGACGGGCAATTGGTACTACCGGAGTCTGTTCGGGTGTATCGTTCAGTGTGGCTGCAATAGCGGCCCAGGCGGCCGTTGGAGGCGCTACCTCAAGTTGATATAATCTTGATGCGTATTGAGTGGCGTCGGTTTCGAGGCTGGTAGCAATCCGGTCCCAGGCACCGGCAGGGGGATCCACTTCCTGTGCGGCGAGCAGATCAGCTTTACGTTGACTGATAATACTTTCATCCAGGGCAGCCGCAATACCTTCCCACGCGGAAAGCGGGGGTTGTATTTCCTGGTTATACAATTTATGTGGTTGACTGCTCATGGTTTTATTCTGTTGCCTGGTCGTTGTTCAATGTGTTTCTTCACCATTTCCTGGAGGATCACTTTTGCGCGGGAGAGCTGTGATTTGCTCGTGCCCTCGCTGATACCCATGATCTCACCGATCTCTTTGTGCGTGTAGCCTTCCACTACATACATGTTGAATACCGTCCGGTAGCCTGGTGAAAGTTCCCGGATCAGGTCCAGGATATCCCTTTCGGCAAGTTCATCGAGCACCGAGAGATAGGTGCCTTCAACCGTACTCTCTTCTTTTTCCGTCACCGGCTGGAGATATCGTTTGCGTCGAAAATGCTCAATAGCGGTGTTGACAAAGATCCGGCGGATCCATCCTTCAAATGATCCTTCTCCCCGGAAGCTACCCAGTTTTTTATAAACTTTGATAAATCCTTCCTGCAATATATCTTCCGCTTCTTCTGCATTGCCAGCGTATCGAAGACATACGGCATACATCCTCGGGGAGAATCGGCGGTACAGTTCTTCCTGCATTCGCCGGTTGCCATCAAGGCATCCACTGATTAAGTCGCTTTCGGTGATATTTTGGTTGCCTGCAGGATTCAATTTTTAGAATTTGTGGTTAGATTGTTCAAAAATGCGACCAGTTTCCGGGTGGCTTTCTCCCGGTGGCTGAAAGCGTTCTTTTCCCGTATGTCCATTTCGGCAAAGGTTTTATCCGCACCATCCGGAACAAATATCGGGTCATACCCAAAGCCTTTGCTGCCCCGCGGAGCAGCAATTATTTTACCGGGACATATCCCTTCAAATTGTGTTTCCCTGCCATCGATGATGAGTGATATCACGGTACGGAACCGTGCGCTGCGATCCGGCTGATCGCTGAGCTTTGTCAGCAGCAACTCCATGTTGGCTGTGGCGGAGCGGCCATCTCCGGCGTAGCGGGCACTGCGCACTCCGGGTTCGCCGTTCAGGGCTGTTACTTCAAGGCCGGTGTCTTCACTGAAGCAGGCAGTACGGGTCATTTCCCAGATCGTCATGGCCTTTTCCCGCGCATTGGCTTCAAGTGTATCATGCGGCTCGGGGATGTCTTTGTCGATGCCGGCTTCGCGGAGGGTTTTGATAACAAGCCCTTCCCCGATCACTGATCTGATCTCCTGTATCTTATGATCATTATTTGTGGCAAAGATGAGCTGCATACTGAAAGATAAGGAGAGTTTTTAGAAGTAAAGGAGAGGGTCTGCTGTCAAAGTTTGAATAACGTACGAAGAGAGACCCATAAGCGGCTTTTCAGCAATGAGTCCGTATGCCTCTCTTCCATTGCCTGTGCATACAGATAGGTGGTGCCCGCAAAAGACTGCACCTGGTATAAAGGAAATTCAAGCGGCATCGAAAGCGTCCGCGGCGCGACGCCAAACAGCATGACGATTTGTGCATTAAAATGAGCTACCAGTGGTTTGTAAACTTTCTCCGTGTAGTTGTTCAGATTAATGACGGCTACATCATCCAGGCTGAGTTTGCAGGCGGACAGCATATTAGTCAGAAAGCTCAGCTCCTCATCCGGAAGATGGGCGCTGGCCGGGTAATCAACGATGATCAGGATATTCTTCAGGTTGTTTCCTAATTTTTTCCATGCCACTGTTCCTTTAGCGGCAGGAGCAGGTGGCGGGGGAGCCGGCGGGGGCTGGGCTGGTGCCACGGCAGGTGTTGATACCGGGTTGTTGTCTTCTACGAGGGTATGAGCAAACAGCCCTGCGATCACATTTCCCGGAAGTTGAATATCGTTCAGGCTCATTTAGCGGTTTTACGAATGGGTGTTAGCTTTTTTTTGTTTCTTTGCCGCGGCAAAAATAAACCAATATGACCGAGGCAATCGATATTTCAATTACAAAGGCAGGCGCAAGCAAGTTAAAGGATATCAACCTGGAGAATATTCCCTTCGGGAAATATTTTACGGATCACATGCTGGAAGCAGATTATGAAAATGGCGAATGGAAGAACGTCGAGATAAAACCTTACCAGCCGATGCTGATGGAGCCATCCCTGGCGGCATTGCATTATGGCCAGGCTATTTTCGAGGGCATCAAGGCATATAAAGATGAAAAGGGCAATGCGGCCATCTTTCGACCGGATGCAAATTTTCGCCGGTTCAATCTGAGTGCTGCGCGCATGAATATGCCGCAGGTACCTGAGGAGATATTTATCGATGGGATGAAAAAGCTGGTGGACCTGGATTCAAACTGGATCCCTGCACTTCCGGATCATTCCCTCTACATCCGCCCGTTCATGTTTTCCTCTGATGCGATGCTCGGCGTGCGTCCTTCAGATTCCTACAAATTTATTATCATTCTCAGCCCTACCGGGCCATATTATGCCAACCCGATGAAGATCGCGGTGGAGGAAAATTACAGCCGTGCCGTAAGGGGAGGGGTAGGTTTCTCCAAAAATGCTGGCAACTATGGTGGCAGTATGCTGGCGGCTACAAAAGCAAAGGCAGCAGGTTTTGACCAGGTACTGTGGACAGATGCCGAGGAGCATAAATGGCTGCAGGAAGTGGGCATGATGAATGTATTTTTCCTGATTGGGGGCAAGGCCATCACGCCTTCGCTCGAAGAGGGAACGATTCTCGAAGGAGTAACCCGGGCAAGCGTGATCCAGGGGCTGAAGGAAATGGGTATTGCTGTGGAAGAGCGTCGCATCAGCATTGACGAGGTACTGGAAGCCTATGACAAAGGGGAGGTATCAGAGGTGTTCGGAACAGGAACAGCGGCCGTTATCGCCCCTGTTTGTGAACTTTATTACAAAGGCCGTTCGCTTGCGTTTAAACCGGAAGGGTATAAAATCTCCCCTGCCATCAAGAAATGGCTGGCGGACATCCGTGAGGGCCGCGCAGCCGACACCCACGGCTGGATGCTCCCGGTAAAATCATAACTTCCGGAGATTCAGGATGAAAATGAAGAAAGCGAGCGTTTGATAACAGGGATTGGGGGCGGGTTTGAAGACAAGTTATAAATAAGAGCGTGATTTTTTGGTATTTAACCATTGGCCCTTTACCTTTGCCGTCCCAAAAATAAAGCATTCAGAATGCCTACTATTCAACAGTTAGTAAGAAAAGGAAGAGAAATAATCAGAGCGAAGAGCAAATCCCGTGCTCTGGATCAGTGTCCGCAGCGTCGTGGCGTTTGTACCCGTGTGTACACTACCACTCCGAAAAAACCTAACTCGGCATTGCGTAAAGTGGCGAAGGTTCGTCTTACCAATAAAATTGAGGTGATCGCTTATATTCCCGGTGAAGGTCATAACCTCCAGGAGCACTCCATCGTGCTGATCCGTGGTGGTCGTGTGAAGGATCTGCCAGGTGTACGTTACCACATTGTACGTGGATCATTGGATACTGCCGGTGTAAAAGACCGCAAGCAGAGCCGTTCCAAATATGGTACGAAGAAAGAAAAGGCGAAAAAATAATCACCAGGCACTCTCTAATAAGTTTATAAGAAATACACTATAAGTCATGCGGAAAGCACAAGCAAAAAAACTCCCTTTAGCACCGGATCCAAAGTTTAATGACAAACTGGTAACCCGTTTTGTCAATAACCTGATGTGGGAAGGAAAAAAGAGTGGAGCTTTCAATATTTTCTACGATGCACTTGATAAAGTGGCAAAGCAGACAAGCGAAGATGGCTACGAGGTTTGGAAAAGAGCGCTTGCCAATGTAACACCTGCTGTGGAAGTACGCAGCCGCCGTATCGGTGGTGCTACCTTCCAGATCCCTGCGGAAGTTCGCCAGGACAGGAAGATTTCACTGAGCATCAAATGGCTCATTCGCTACAGCCGCGACCGGAACGGTCGTAGCATGGCTGATAAACTGGCTGGTGAGATCGTTGCTGCCAGCAAGGGTGAAGGTGCAGCCTTCAAAAAGAAAGAAGATACACACCGTATGGCTGAAGCGAACAAGGCTTTCGCTCACTTCCGCGTGTAACATAAATTCATTTCAATGGTGTAAGTCCTCCTGGTTTTCCAGGGGGATTTTTTTTTCGCGCAAAGAAGCAAAGGGAGCAAAGTCGCAAAGATAACTTTGCCTCTTTGCGACACAAAAAAGCCACCCGATGTAACGGGTGGCTTCTATACTTACTGTACCAGGATTAATCTTCGTTTGTACCGTTGGTGTCTTCACCATTAACGGTCTGCATATCATCTGTATCCGTCTCGATCGATTCACGCACATCAGCGGGTTCCTCCACGGGTGCATCATTGGGTGCACCATGACGGTCAGAAGGAAGTTGCACCGGGCGGCGGCTTGCTGAAGAACGAGAGGCTGATTTCTTAGCCGCTTTCTTTGGCGCTGCCTTCTTAGCCGCTTTTTTAGGGGCTGCTTTTTTAGCGGCCTTCTTCGGAGCTGCTTTTTTAGCTGCTTTCTTTGGAGCTGTTTTTTTCGCCGCTTTTTTCGGTGCCGCCTTTTTCGCTGCTTTCTTCGCTGCTTTTTTCGGAGCTGCTTTCTTTGTTGCTTTTTTCGCTGCTTTTTTTGGAGCTGCTTTTTTGGCTACTTTTTTTGCAGCCTTCTTCTTAGCAGGAGCTTTCTTAGCAACCTTTTTCTTCGGAGCGGGTCTTGCTTTCTTTTTAGACGGCATACGACGGAATTTTGGGGTTAATGATGATTTAGTTTTTATGAGTATTGAAGTTAAGAATGATTCTCAACTACAGTATATATAAGCGAAATTTTTTTTTAACGCTGTAATCCACATTTTCCGGGCATCACCAACCGGTAGATCGCTGCAAACCTTATGGTCGCCGCAACTGTTTACCTGTTATGAAAGTTGAAATATGGTCTGACATCATGTGCCCTTTTTGCTATATCGGCAAGAAGCGCTTTGAAAATGCCCTGCAGCAATTTGCCCACCGCGACCAGGTGGAAGTTGCATGGAAGAGTTTCCAGTTGAATCCTGATCTCGTAACCGGGCAATATGCCAATATCAACGACTACCTGGCTGCGGTCAAGGGTATTTCCCGCGAACAGGCTGCCGAAATGAACCGGCAGGTCGCCGCCATGGCCGCAGAGTCGGGGGTGGTGATGAACCCTGAACGATCTATTCCAGCTAATTCTTTCCGTGCGCACCGTTTAATTCATTTTGCGCGAAGCCAGGGAAATGGAACGGAGGTAGCGGGTCTTCTTTTCCGGGCATATTTTGAAGATGGGCTCAATGTCGATGACGTAGACGTATTGGTTGATGTTGCCGGCAATGCAGGCCTGGATCGCGATGAAACCCGCCGGTTCCTCGAAGACAGGACCTTGCCACTGGCGGAGGCTGTTGAACAGGATATCTATGAAGCCAGGCAGATCGGTGTAAGGGGAGTGCCGTATTTTGTATTTGGTGATAAGTATGCTGTCTCTGGTGCACAGGCAGAAGCGACCTTCCTTGGGGCGTTGGAGCAGACGTGGAAGGAATCGGGAGGTTGAGGATAAGTAATAATTAAAAATGAAAAATTAAAAATTGAAAAGTTGCCTCGCTTCCCGCATCCAGTATCCACCATCCAGCACCCAGTACCCACCATCCAGCACCCAGTACCCAGCTCCCAGCTCCCAGTACCCAGCTC